>CAZRSD010000081.1:0-7378 GCA_964602645.1 uncultured Myxococcales bacterium | reverse complement strand
GCCAATCCCGGGCGGTCAGGGCATATCACGCGGGCGCGACAGGCGGTTCGCCGTCGCCGTGGAGACGTGGCCGAGAGGCTGAAGGCGACGGTTTGCTAAATCGTTATAGGGGAAACCCTATCGTGGGTTCGAATCCCACCGTCTCCGCCAGCGCGCCTCGACAGGCTCCGAACCCACGATTCTCTTCAGTCCCGCTTTGGCCAAGCCAAAGGCGGGAATGCAAAATTTCGGGTTCGAATCCCACCGTCTCCGCCAGCCCGCCTCGACAGGCTCCGAACCCACGATTCTCTTCATTCCCGCTTTGGCCATGCCGAAGCCAGCCGCGCGGGAAGCCAAAACGCGCCGTCGGCCGGCTGTCGTCGCTTCAGCGGTTGCGGCGCGGCTCGGAACAATGGCAAGGAGTCCTGGACCGCGAGCGCCAGACGAAAGGCGCGGCGGGATGATGCGGTAGAAGCTCTTGCCACGATCTGCAGCCACGAGGATTGCGTTCACGCTGCTGGCTCTCGCGCTCGCCGCCTCCGGCGCCGCGCGGGCGCAGACGCGCGCGACGCCCCTGCCCCCGCGCACGATGATCCACATCGACCGCGACGCCGCAGGCCGCCCCGACGCCCAAGGCGGATGAACCGCTCGACCTCGATCACCCGCCCATGCTGCCGAGCGCGAGCAGGACTCGCATGAGCGAATGCGGCCGCGAGTGGCAGGCGATGAAGAAGGCCGGCAAGGACGTCGGTATCGGCTGGCGCGAATTCGCGACTCGCTGTCTCACGCGCTAATCGTCAGCCGGAATGACGAGACTCGCGCGGCGGATGGCGGCGCACGTTCCATCGTAGACGATCGAAGGACAGACCTGCGGCACGAAGCTCCGACGTTACCACTTCATCGACGAGGCCAAGACAGAGCGCACGGCGTGCTTCGATGAACGCTTGTTGTGCCCGCTCAAGTTCTTGTTTTTGTCGTGCACGCGTGATGAAAATCTCGCCGGTGGCCGCATCGCCAACGAGAAGGTGCGACAGTTTGCCGAGCAGATCGGCGATGCCGTTACCCAACTTTGCTGAAATCGCGAGTGCATCGGAGGGTTGTGACAACACCGTCGCCACCAATTCAGTCTTGTTGAGCACGCGCACGATGGGCGCATCGATGGCGCTGAGTGCATGTGCTATCAACGGATCGGAAAATGGCTCAGCCGAGGTGCAATCGGCAAGCCACACGACGACATGCGCGCGAGAGAGTTCCTTATGCGCCTTGTCGATGCCGATTCGTTCAACGTCATGTTCATCGCCCATGTCGCGAATACCAGCGACATCAACCAGTACAACGGGCACACCAGCGATCGTGATCGACGCTTCAATCACATCCCGCGTGGTGCCTGCGGTTTCGTGCACAATCGCACGCTCTTCGCCACAAAGGCGATTGAGCAGCGTTGATTTGCCGGCGTTGGGCAAACCGCAGATCACAACGCGGGCGCCTTCGTGGAGCTTGAGCGCGTGAGCTGCATTGTTGAGAAGGCTTGTGAGCATTGCGATCGCTTCATCGATCACAGCGATGAGATGGGTGCGATCATAGCCACCCAAATCCTCATCGGGAAAATCCATGCGCGCTTCGATTTCGGCGAGCGCCGCGATGATGGATTCGCGTAGAGCCAAGGTCTTATCTTTGAGCCCACCCTGCAGGCCGCGGAGCGCGACACGCTTTGCCGCCGAGCTCTTGGCATGAATTAAGTCAGCGATACTCTCGGCTTGCGCCAAATCGATCTTGCCACTGAGCATGGCGCGCATGGAGAATTCGCCGGGCTCAGCGAGGCGGGCGCCGTTTTGACAAATGAGCTCGAGAATTTCTTGGATGATAAATTGATTGCCGTGGCAATAGATTTCAAAGCTCGGCTCACCGGTAAAACCTTTGCCTGCAGGAAAAAAGACGGCCATGACGTCGTCAACGACTTCACCACTGCCATCGACAATTTCGCCATGCATGGCGAATAACGGTTCAATCGCCGCTTTGCGACGAAAGATGGCGCGAAAAATCGCCTCGGCATTTCTGCCCGATGCGCGCACGATGGCAATAGCACCCAAGCCAGGCGCGCTTGAGAGCGCACAAATAGTGTCGACGCGCGCGATGTCTAAAGACATGAGGCGTTATCCTGCCGCTTAATTTCAACGGCGAGAAGGCCGATGGCTGCCGGGGTGAAGCCTTGAATGCGCGATGCTTGACCGAGAGTTTTGGGGCGCAAGGTCTTGAGCTTTTCGAAGATCTCGTTGCTGAGGCCAGGAATCTGCGACGTGAAAACCTCATCGGGTATGGTTCTGTCTTCGAGCGCGCGGTATTTTTCTTGCATGGCTTCGGCACGTTTGATGTAGCCTTCGTATTTGAGTTCAACACTGGCGCGAAACAAAATGCGCATGTCGTAGTCGGCAAATTCGTCGGGAAGCAGCCGCAATATCGAGGTCTCGTTGATTTCAGGGCGACGCAAGATTTGATCGAGCTTGGTTTTGGTCGTCAATGTTGGTGAATTGAGTTTTGTGAGAATCGCATTGGTCTGCTCCGTCGCTGGGACAGAGATTTGTGCCATCTTCGCCATCACATCGACAACCGACGCTTCAAATGCGCGCATGCGCTCGTAGCGCGCCGCGGGCAAGAGGCCGATGCGACTACCCTCGTGCATGAGACGCGCGTAGGTGTTGTCGTCGCGCAGCGTTAAGCGATGCTCGGCGCGCGAGGTGAACATGCGATACGGTTCAGTGGTGCCTTTGGTGATCAAATCATCGATCAAGACGCCGATATAGGCTTGATCACGACGGAGCATAAAATCGGGCTCACCCATGACTGCCCGTGCTGCATTGATGCCGGCCATGAGGCCTTGCGCTGCTGCTTCTTCGTAGCCGGTCGTGCCATTGATTTGCCCGGCGAGGTAAAGGCCTTTGACTTTTTTGGTCTCAAGCGTTCCATACAGTTCCGTGGGGTCGACGAAGTCGTAATCAACGGCATAACCCCAGCGCGTGACCTCGACATGCTCGAGGCCTTTCATGGTGCGAAGGAATTGTAGTTGCACCGACGGCGGTAGCGAGGTGGACAAACCGTTTGGATAATATTCGTAGGTATCGAGGCCGTGTGGCTCGAGGAAAACGAGGTGCGAGAGCTTTTCGCGAAAGCGAATGACTTTGTCGTCGATGCTTGGGCAATAGCGCGGCCCCCGCGCTTGAATCTGGCCATTGTGCACCGGTGCGATGCCGCCATTGATGCTGTCGATGATGACCTGATGGGTGTGCTCATTGGTGTAGGTGATGCGGCAGGAAACTTGCGGAAGCGGCGGCACTTGGTTTTCAAACGCGAAGCGTGGCGCTGGCAGTTGTGGCTGTTGTTCGTCGAGCATCGCCATGTTGATGGTGCGGCCATCGAGCCGTGGGCAGGTACCCGTCTTAAGGCGCCCAATGCGAAGCCCTGCGCTCTTCATCGATTCCGAGAGCCCCCGCGCCGGCGCCTCACCCGCGCGTCCACCATCGGTGATGTTGTTGCCGAGGTGCAGCTTGCCGCCCAAAAATGTTCCCGTCGTCACGATGACCTTGTCGGCAAAAATGTCACCGCTATGCCGCGTTGTCACACCAATGACAGCGCCATTCTCGACGATGAGGCCAATGACATCATCTTGCCGCACGCGCAGATTTTCGGTGTTCATGACGACGCGATGCATGTATTGGCGATAGCGCTCCATGTCACTTTGACAGCGCACTGCCTGCACCGCAGGGCCACGCGAGGCATTGAGCACGCGAAAATGAATGCCGGTTGCATCGGCCGCACGCGCCATCTCACCACCGAGCGCGTCGATCTCGCGCACGAGATGCCCTTTGCCGACGCCACCGATGGCAGGGTTACAGCTCATGGCACCGATGCGATCGATCATGCCGGTGATCATGAGCGTGGGTACGCCCATGCGCGCGCACGCAAGCGCGGCTTCGATGCCGGAGTGTCCTCCGCCGATGATGATGATGGACATTTTGCAACTCTCTAAAAATCTAGTGATCTATGACTACATTATTAGGCAGCGGGTTCAAAGGTCCTGGCACATTGCCGGATACCGCAAATTCATTGCCAAGAGGACCAAATATGAAATAGTTGCCGCCCGCAAGAAGAGGAGGGACCGAAATACCACCAGTTGTACTCGGGTCAAGATTTCCTTGCACGATATTGTCGCGGATTTCATTAGGACCGTTGACCAAAATCGGAATTACGTGCGCAGGATTGGCAAGCGGGTAATTCAATATGGGATCGAGTGGATTAGCAGGGTTATATCCGCCATTTATCAGTGGCAGTGGGTCTGCTCGGTCGCGGAATTTTATGCTCGATGCCCAAATCGTGCCTGCTGGTGCTGCTGTCACCTTGTTGCCAAAAAAGTTTGACGTTTGAATCGCAAGCGTATTCATATGGGTCATAAAAATTCCCGCTGCCCCATCGATGCCGGCGCCACCAACAACCCTGCTTTCTTGAATACTCGAATTATTTATTTCAAACGCACGAGGAGCTACAGCCATTCCTGCAAGGCCAGAAACATATATTGCACCTGCATTATCACGCGCCTCACCGCCATAAATGATCGTGCGCTGAATATTCGTTCGAGTCATAAGATTAGAGATCCAGAGCGTTCCCCCGGTAATTGCACGATTATTACCGAACGCCATATTTTGGATGTCGATGTTATTCACATTATCGACATATAAAGCACCACCTCGACCATTGGTCGCAACATTATCCTCTATCAAAAACATCCCCCGCTTCGTACGCGGTCGAACATCAATCTTGTTGAGCATGTCGAGATTGTTGTCGGCAAGTGCCCGTCCCGCTGGGTAGACTTTTCCCATATCAGGTAAGCGTTCATGGCGTCGGAAAAAATATTCAGTAGAAGTCGGGGGAGGGCCGGCAAAAACATCGTTTTGTGACATCGTCAAATTATTGCGATTGCCATTTAAGTCACCGAGGTAAATTGCGCCACCATCGGTTTCAGCAACGTTGCCGTATAAGAATGGCGACAATATCGTCACATTCCTGCCAACATTGCCAACATAGAGCGCGCCACCGCTTCCTGCGAATGCTTGATTAATCAGCCAGAATGGTCGAAGCACTTGAAGCGGACCATTGATCTGATTGAAATAATAGATGCCACCGCCTGTAGCGCCTCGTGCCTTATTGGCGCCAGAATAGGCCATTTTTTCGCCAGGATGCGCATTACCCCGTGAAACTCGTCGGAGAACCGCAGCAAAGAATTCGCGCAAGGTATTTGCTGGATTGCTGATGGTTACTCTATTGGCCAACCCACATGATAAACCACCGCCATTACCTTGAGCATCGTTGTTCGTAAAACTCGTTGTGTCGATGCTTACGTCATTTGCTCGCGCGAACGCAAGCGCCCCACCGTCGCCACCAGAGGTATTCTGATTGAACTTAGTATTTGTGATAGTGACGTCTTGTACTTGAGTAACTGCCAACACGCCGCCATTACCTTGAGCATCGTTGTTCGTAAAGCTCGTTGTGTCGATGCTTACGTCATTTGCTTGCGCGAACGCAAGCGCCCCACCGTGCCTATCAGAGGTATTTTGATTGAACTTAGTATTTGTGATAGCGACGTCTTGTACTTGAGTAACTGCCAACACGCCGCCATCAGCCTGAGCTTGATTTTCTGCAAATCCACTGTTGGAAACAGTCAAATTCCGGAAGGAAGGTATCTTGATAAAGCCACCGTCACCCACGAGGGCTTTATTTTTTTCGATGGTCGTTTGATCGATCCTAATATTCAGCACTGGGTGACCATTTTGTACGTGGAGAAATCCGCCTGATTGGAGGGTTGCGGTGTTATTGCTAATCACCGAATTATCAATTTCAAGGCTTGTCCTGATGCTATCGACGCAAAACGCGCCGCCGGGACCATTGGTGGTTTTATTGGTCGAAATTTTACTATCCCTAAAGATGAGGGCGGTGATTGGCCTTGCAGTAATGTCCATCACGCCGCCACAGCCGTTAGTCGCCCTGGTGTGATTCACAAACTGGGTGTTGAAAAATTCAACGCCAGCGGGCGGGATTTGGGCAACGTGAATTGCTGCATCCTTATCGGTCGACGTATTGCCATCAAAGCGCGCGCCGCTAGTCTTAAACCTATAGGGGCCGGTGATTGGCCCCATTATGGCAATAGCCCCGCCTAAACGATTTGCGCCCTTGGCGTGATTGGTAACAAAATTGCCGCCAATCATGGTTTCAGGGGTTCTTGTACGCAGGTTAATATTATTCGAGAGATATAAGGCACCGCCGTTACCATCAATTGTTTGATTTGACGTGAAATTGCCACTGACAATGAGATGATCCAGATCACGCGCACCCGTTGACGTTAAAAAAATAGCGCCACCGTCAGAATCTGAACGGTTGTTGCGGTAAGTCGCCCTGGTCTCAATTTCTGCAGGGGCTTCGCGAATATACATCGCACCACCGCTACGACCGGGAGCCCGCGCATTGTTATTCCTAAAGCTCGTATTATGCCAAGCTGACAAGCTACTGCCAAGCTGAACAAAGCCCATAGCGATAGCGCCGCCGTTACCGTTGACGGAAATATTGTTAGCAAAGGGATTTTGGTTTCTCATTTCGAACGTGACTACATTATCATCAAAGTAACAGGCACCGCCGTCATTTGATGCTTGGTTCCCGTCTGCCGCAAACCGATTAAACTTAATTGTTCCCACGTTCTCGACGTAAAGGCAGCCGCCTCTATCTTGGGCGGTGTTTTTCGTACACGTATTGTTCGTTATCGTTAAATCAGCAGCTGGCGCTAAAGCATCATTCAACGATCCATTAACGAATAGCGCACCACCGTTACGCTGCGCTTCGTTCTTATCGGCAACACCTTGGCCACCATAGGTGTTATTCACATGCACGCGAATATTGCTGTCAACCAAATAAACCGCGCCGCCGTCCTGCGCGCTGCTATTGCCGGTGAAAGTCATTCCGTCTAGCTCAAGACCTTTCACTCTCCGCGCAAAAAGCGCAGCACCATCTCTGCCATGCTTGTGATTTTTTGACGACCCATTTCTGAAAATTATGCGCCCCGGTGGATTAGCCCTATCTTCACTCACGTAGATACCATTACCATCCAACAGGCCACCGGTAGGATTAGCATTGCCATCGAGGTGAATGCTATTGGCAACAACGTGATAAACATTGCCAAATATGGCGAGACCGATACCTAAGGCGTCGCCCGTATTGCGTGAAATGTTCACACTGTTGAATTGTATATCGCTCGTATCAGAAGCGAGCATAACGCCCGCGCCCATCTTGTTAGGTGCAGCGCCAGTCAACCTATTACTTACAATAAAGCACGTGTCAAAGCTAAACTTGGCATTCGGCA
>CAZRSD010000080.1:0-7399 GCA_964602645.1 uncultured Myxococcales bacterium | reverse complement strand
GAGCATTCGGCTCATAACCGACAGCGCGCTGGTTCGAATCCGGCCGGGCCCACCATATTATGTGGCTGGGCTAATTGTCCAGAAAAGCGCTACAGGCTTTACATGGAAACCAAAGAGCAATTGACGTTACTGTCTGAAATTGGCCGGCTAGATCTAAAGATCGTCGTTAACCGAGACAAACTTAGCAGATTGAGCAAAGAGACTGCGCAGTCCGAGGCTGCTGCGCTCGAGCTCGAATCCACAATCGCACGATTGACAGATGCGAAGAATGAATCGCTGAAGCGTCGACGGCAACTCGATGAAAAGCTGCAGGCCGAAAAGGGCAACCTGCGCAAATGGGAAGGGCGTGCCGAGAAGATCAAGGGCGAGCGCGAGTACACGGCGCTCATGAGTGAGATCGGTGCGCAAAAGCGAACGCTCACGGGCATAGAGGCTGAGATCGGCGAAGTCACTGACGAGCTTAAGAGCTCGGAAGACAGGCTTAAGGTTGCGACGACGGCGCGCGAAGAAAAAATCGCGTCGGCAAAACGATCGCATGATGCAGTGAAAGAACACCTGTCTGAAGAAGAAGCGCATTTGTCAAAAAATCGCGAAGCGCGCGAGAGCCTGCTCGATCGCATCCCGAAGGTGCTGCGCGTGCGTTACGAGCGAATTTATGAGAAGCGATCATCGCAAGGGGTCGCTTTTTTGCGCGATGGTATTTGCCAAGCATGTATGCGCACGGTTCCGCCCGAGCTCTTTATTAAAGTTTTTAAGGGCGAGCTGATTGAGCAGTGCCCCGCGTGTCAGCGATTATTAGTTGTGGAGCAAGACAGTTCTGCTGCATAAATAGTACCGCACCCGATAGCGGCGATACGAGGTTGATATGGCGTTAGAAGAAGCTGATCCAGAAATCTATACTTTGATCGGCCAAGAACGATCACGTCAGCGCGAATGTTTGTCATTAATCGCTAGTGAAAATATTGCCTCACCCGCGGTTATTGAAGCGGTGGGCAGCGAGCTGACCAATAAATATGCCGAGGGCTATCCTCATCGACGCTATTATGCTGGCTGCGAAATTCACGACCAAATAGAGAGCCTTGCGCAAGAACGCGCGTGCAAACTCTTTGGTGTTGCGCATGCAAACGTGCAACCGCATTCTGGCTCAAATGCCAACATGGCGGCGTATTTTGCACTCGCCAAGATTGGCGATACCGTGATGGCGATGGACCTCGATCATGGCGGTCATCTCACGCATGGCAGCAAAGTTAATTTCTCGGGCAAGCTGTTTAATATCGTGCCCTATGGTGTGCATCGCGATACTGAGCTCATAGATTTCGACGCGATTGCAGAACTGGCCGCTCAGCACAAACCCAAATTCATCATTGCTGGTGCAACGGCATATAGCCGCACCATCGATTTCGCGCGGTTTCAACAGATCGCTAAAGCGAATAACGCCTATTTGATGGTGGACATCGCGCATATCGCAGGCCTGATTGCAGCCGGCGAGCATCCGTCACCGGCGCCATATGCTGACGTGATCACTACCACGACGCACAAGACCTTGCGCGGCCCGCGCGGCGGCATGATTTTGTGTCGCGAAGAGTTCAAGAAGAGCATCGATACCTGGGTATTTCCGGGGCTGCAGGGTGGGCCTTTGATGCATGAAGTCGCGGGCAAAGCGGTGTGTCTGAAAGAGGCGATGACGCCAAAGTTTAAGGCGTATCAACATGCCGTTGTGAAAAACGCGAGGCGTCTTGCTGAAGTTTTGGCCAAAAAAGGCATGCGCCTCGTGTCGTCGGGCACGGACAATCATCTTATCTTGGTTGATATCTCGCCACTCGGCGTCACGGGCAAAGAAGCTGAAGCGCGCCTCAATGAGATTGGCCTCGTCGCTAACAAAAATAAGATTCCCTTCGACGAGCAGCCAGCGACTATCACCAGTGGCATTCGGCTCGGTACACCGAGTTTGACCTCGCGGGGCATGGGCGAGCGCGAGATGGAAGAGATCGGTGAGCTGATTTTCGCGTGCGTTAAAAACGGCCCAACGGACGTGCTAAAGCAGCGGGTGCGAGCCATCGCCCGACAGTTTTCGTAATGAGGAGGCACTGTGGATAAGTGCAGATCGATACTTTCTATCGATGACTTGCGAGACGACGAGATTGGTCGTCTTTTTTATGCAGCGCGAACTATCAAGACCGAATTTTGTGCACGTGAAAAGAAGCACCGTCACGCGGTCATGATGACGGCATTTTTTGAACCGTCGACGAGGACGCGATTATCATTCGAAATGGCAGCGCTCCGATTAGGCCTTGGCGTGACAACATTTGTTGCCACTTCGTCGTCGATGGCCAAGGGTGAGAGCGTCTTTGAGACGCTCACCAATCTCATTGGGCTTGGACCCGACATTCTGGTGGTGCGAAACCTTGAGCCGTGGATGCACGAGGATCTTGTGCACAGCAATGTTGCGATTATCAATGGTGGTGACGGCGCGAACGAGCATCCAAGCCAAGCTTTGCTCGACTGCTTTACGCTTTTGAACCATTTTAAGAGCGATAATTTGGTGGGCAAAAAGATTCTCATTATCGGCGATTTGGCGCATAGCCGTGTTGCACATTCTAATATCAAATTGATGCTGCGACTTGGGGCGGAACTCACGCTGCTTGCACCCGACGCGTTTCAACTGCACGGCCAACATGGCAACGTGCGTTCGTGCGCGCACTTTGACGACGTGGATGATGCGTATGATGCCGTCATGTGTTTGCGCATGCAGAAAGAGCGCATGGCTCAAGGTTTTGGCATAACCGACGAAGACTATCGAGCACGTTATGGTTTGCATCGCGCGCGCCTTCTGCGCCTTGGCAAAAACTGTGTGGTACTGCATCCCGGCCCGATGAATCTTTTCGTCGAGATTGAACGAGACGTGGCCTATGGTCCCCAATCACTCATTGCTGAGCAAGTGAAAAATGGTGTTTTGATGAGAGCTGCACTTATTGACCACTGTTTGTCGTAAAGGGGGATGTCGTGCACAAGCGCGGTCGCTTAGTTTTGGGTGGTGGTTTAGAGGTCGTCGGCAATTGTCTCTATGAAGGCGAAGGAATTATTGAGGGTGAGCTTGTCTTCTCCACGTCGACGACGGGATACACAGAAATTTTGACCGATCCTTCATTTTATGGACAAATCGTTATCCTTGCCTATCCGGAAGTAGGAAATTATGGCGTTAACTTTAATGATTTTCAGTCTTCGAGTATCAAAGTAAAAGGGCTTGTCGTGCGCAATTTGTCGTCGGCGACGTCGTCGTTTCGGGCCAACATGACGCTTGCCGATTTTATGTTGCGTGAAGAAGTGCCGATTCTCTACGGCGTCGATACCCGTGCCTTGATCGCGCATGTGCGTGACCACGGTGCGAAGATGGCGGTCATGACCAAAAATACGCGAATACCGTCGTCGGAGTTGTTACAAAGGGCGCGAGTGGCAACACCGTTAGAAGAACATCGTTTGTCTGAGGCGGTGTCGGTAAGGACCACGCAGGCGGTGGCAGTGAATAATTTTGATCTTGAGGGTAAGCAAATTAGCATGGCGAGCACCACGGAATTTAACGTGGTCGCGATGGACTTTGGCATCAAGCGATCGCTCATTCGATACCTGCAACAGTGTGGCGCAACCGTCACGCTCGTGCCAAGCGACTGCACGCCCGAGGAGATTTGGGCATTAGAGCCCGACGGGCTTTTCTTAAGCAATGGCCCCGGCGATCCAAGCAAGGAGACGCGTGCAGTGAGCACGGTAAAGAGCCTACTCGGCAAATTACCGATTTATGGCGTATGCATGGGCCATCAAATCCTTGCTCAGGCGCTTGGGCAAAAAACTTACAAACTGAAATTTGGTCATCGCGGCAGTAACCAAGCAGTGCGCCGGGCTGGGGGCGGCATAATTACCACGGCACAAAATCATGGTTTCGCGGTGAAGGTGGACTCTTCGTTGGGTTTTCGCGAGGACATCAACGTCTCCGACGGCACCAATGAAGGCATCGATGTACCGACGTTGCACGCATTCTCTGTGCAGTTTCATCCGGAAGGTGCACCAGGGCCACTTGATTCGCTCGGCTATTTTGCAAAATTCGCTTCAATGATGCGCGCGTTTCACCGCGAGAAAAAACCAAACATGGCGGTTATCGGCGGTGAACGTATGAATAGTGGCGGCGGGAGGTCGCTTCACGATTAAAAGGCGGCGTTTGTCGTCGACAAGATGATAAAGTTGCGGGTTAATTTCGTGCTTTTTTTGACCTGTTGGAAGAAATTGCACTAATACGAGGGTTAAACCTAAGCCTCGCAGAATACACCATGGCGTGAACGCGAATTGGGCAAAATCTTAATCCACATGAGGTGTCATGTTAAAACCCGGCACTATAGTCGGTAACCGGTATCGATGTCGCCATCTTCTGGCAGAAGGCGGCATGGCCGAAGTCTATCTTGCTGAGCGGCTCTTGTCGAATGCAGGTGAATCTGAGCTCGTTGCGTTAAAGCGTCTCCTTCCGTCGTTTAATGGCAATCCCATCTTTGCTGATTTGTTTGCGTATGAAGCATCGCTTTCTACTTCGTTTTCGCACAAAAATCTTGTTCGTTGCGTAGAATTCTTTCGTGACAGTGGCGATTATTTTATGGCCCTCGAATTTGTCTTGGGCAAAGAAGTAGGGTCGATCACGCATAATGCGAAGTCGTGGAAAGCCCTTGAGCGGGTAAAGCTCGCCGTTGCCATTGGACTTGGCGTTTGTGAAGCGCTGCACTATGTCCATGGACAAAAAGATCAGTATGGTATGCCGTGTCCTGTGGTGCATGGCGATCTCTCGCCGCAAAATATCATGATCGACATCGCTGGCGACGTGAAAGTCTACGACTTTGGCGCTGCGAAGACCGCGACGTCTGAACTGTTTGAAGAAAAAGTGGTGCGCGGCAATCCACGCTACATGTCGCCCGAGCAAATGGCGGGCAAGCTCATCGGACCATCAAGTGATATCTTTTCGCTGTGTCTCTTGCTCGTCGAGATTGTGCTTGGTGAAACGCGCTTTGAGCGAAGTGAAGCCGACTTCATAAAAAAAGCCAAAGCCATAGTCGGACTCATGGATCTGGCACCATCGGTAAAAGAGTGTGTGCATGAGCTCATCGATGGCGGTTTGCAGTATGATCCAGAGCGACGTTTCGCGACGACCGAAGTTCTCCGCGCATGCCTCGAGTGCCTAGAACGCGAAGTTGGTCTTTTTGATCCGCGAAACTATTTGGAACAAATTCTCAAAACCGATGGACCTAATCTTAAGAACAAGCCGATTCGCAGACGGGGATCGCTTAGCGTTGGCTATCTCTTCTATTTGTCATTCGCAGCGACGACGCTAGGGCTCTCGATCTGGGTCATGATAGCAGTCTTCTCCGATCTTTTTGAGCCCAAGCATCAACGCAATTTGCCAGTGTGGCCCGCGGATGAAATAACCGAGCCTATCATTGCGAAGCAAATTACCATCGAAGCGCCGGTGGCGGTCGCTAAAATAAAGAAAAAGGCGGTTTTGAAACACGGCACCCTCGTGGTGAAAGTTAAGCCGTGGGCTGAAGTTTTCATCGACGGGCAGTTTTTTGGATCGACACCGATGGGTGGACTCAATCTCCCTGAAGGACACTATTTGGTGCAGTTGCGAAATCCTGATGTATCCGCCGTTGCACTTAGGATGGTGAAGATCTACGCCGACAAAAGAACTGAATTAGTTCACAACTTTTAAAGCCGTCTCTCGAATCAGACACCTTAGGAAAAAATATGACTGAAAAATGCTTAGGGCAGGGGATCGTTGTCGTCGGTGGCCAATGGGGCGATGAAGGCAAGGGCCGTATTGTTGATACGCTCGCCGGAGGTTGTGACGTTGTTGTCAGATTTCAAGGTGGTAATAACGCCGGCCACTCGTTGCATATCGGAGAGCAAGCGGTCGTTTTGCATTTGGTTCCTTGTGGTATCATGCGTCCCGAAAAAATTTGCATGATCGGTAATGGTGTCGTCATTGATCCTGAAGTTCTCTTTCATGAAATCGATATGCTCCGAAATCATGGCGTCGTGGTGTCGCCTAGAAATTTGCGTATCGCTAAAAATGCTCACGTGATTTTTCCGTTTCACCAATTGCTCGATGCAGCGCGCGAGAGCGTGAGTTCATGGCAAATCGGGACGACCAAGCGCGGCATAGGGCCTTGCTACGAGGACAAAGTTGGCAGGCTGGGAATTGTGGTGCAAGATTTGGGATCCACGTCGACGCTCATCAAAAAATTGCAAAAGCTCGCCGGTTTTCGACAAATTGCTGACTTTGATCTCGATAAAACGCTTTCGTGGTCGTGCTCGATAGCAGATCGCTTGGCGCCATTTGTTGCTGATGTGGGCGATGAACTTGAATCACACTTTAAGGCGGGCAAGCGCGTGTTGTTTGAGGGTGCGCAAGGCGCTCTGCTTGATGTCGATCATGGCACTTATCCGTACGTGACGTCGTCAAATTGTGTTGCAGCGCAAGCATCGATTGGTTCGGGCGTTGGTGCGAAATGGTTGAATGACGTTCTCATCGTTACCAAAGCATATTGCACGCGCGTAGGTGAAGGGCCATTTTTTTCGGAGACGAATCTGCACGAGCAAGAGATCTTCCGCAGGCTCGGCAATGAGTTTGGTGCTACAACCGGACGACCACGACGATGCGGTTGGCTTGATTTGCCAGCGCTCAAATATGCCGCGCGCATTAACGGCGCTACCGGCATTGTGCTCACGAAGGTCGACATATTGTCTGGTCTCGGTCCCATCAATGTCGGCGTAAATTATGTGGTGAATGGTAAAAAAGACTTGTCTTTTTTGGAGGTCATGGCAGCATTTCATGAGGGTATGGACGTGACGATGGAATATCGAATGTTTGATCCCGTAGGTCCAATGCCGACTACTATTTCGCGATGGTTAGACTTTCCCGCAAGCCTTCGCGATATATGTCGGCTGATGGAAAATTATCTTGAACTGCCGATTCGTGTCGTCTCATATGGCAAAGAACGTGGTCAAGAGTTCTTCATAAACGGTCTTATGGATTAAATATTTAACGAGGGCGTGTTGACATTTTTGTCCCGAGATTTTAGGCGTCATGCGTAGTTGTCAGCCATGACAATGAAAGCTGGTGTAGCTCAATGGTAGAGCACCTGCCTTGTAAGCAGGGGGTTGCGGGTTCGATTCCCATCACCAGCTCCAGATGGAAAACGTGCAGGGGTGCCCGAGCGGCCAATGGGAGCAGACTGTAAATCTGCCGGCGCAAGCCTTCGAAGGTTCGAATCCTTCCCCCTGCACCAGTTTTTGCGGGAGTAGCTCAGTTGGTAGAGCATCAGCCTTCCAAGCTGAATGTCGCGGGTTCGAATCCCGTCTCCCG
>CAZRSD010000079.1:0-7514 GCA_964602645.1 uncultured Myxococcales bacterium | reverse complement strand
AGGCGCTCAAGCGCGTGGTTTCGATATACGTAAGGCCGCGCTTGCGTCTGATGCGTTTTTTCCCTTTGACGATGCGCTTGTCGTCGCCAACCACCACAGCATTCGCCTCATCATTCAGCCGGGCGGGTCCATAAGAGACCGCGAAATCATCGCGCGTGCAGACGAGTTAGGTATGTGCATGGTCTTTACCCATCAACGCCATTTTCGCCACTAGGCGATTTTTAAAAGCCATTTGCGTCGTCAAAAAAGTTCGCCCAGGTCGGTCATATATGTCATAGTACATTACCTCACTTCGCAAATATTTCGCGAAGATCAAGCGCTTTTTAAACAGCCTATACCTAATAACTGCATACGCAGTTAGCCGAAATATCTTTCACGATTTTTCCCAGCCCCACTTAACAGTCTCGAATTCGCCTGGTAGCTAATTTCACATACAATGGAGGTGTATGTCGTATGAAAAACAACATATCATTAGTAAAAGGGTTGTTAAGCTCAATTTGCTTATTCTCTCTCAATCTTTTCGCGGATAATTCTGCAATTGAAAGTCAGCCAACCGTCATCGAAAGCACCACGCTGACAGAACGTTTTTCTGACAAAGTAATCTTGCGTCCTGGCATTATGCCCGTCGGTATCATTAATTTTGAGACCGGTTACACCGTAAAAGATATTAAGTCGGGAAGCTTTTCCAACGACTTTAACGTCACTGGCCAATTCGGTATCGTCAAAGGCCTCCATGGCGACGTCAGCTACTCTGGCTCGTTTCCTTCGAAATCAAGCGCCGCTAATCCGGCAGAGAATGTAGTTAAGCTCGGCACCAAATACAACTATTTTGGTATCGACCATGTGAGCTTCTCCGCATCGGCTAAACTGCCCATGCATGTGATGAGCAATGGCGAGATCGTCAAAGACCTAATCGTTGGCTTGCCCGTCGTGTTTTACGATAACCTCATGGCTGGCTCAATTCTCGGCGATGTCTTCACCCTCACCATGCGTCCAAACCTAGCCGCCAATTTCAATTTCGACTTTTGGTACGGTATTCAGGCATACGGCAATCTGTGGGCCATGCTCGAAAGCTCGTTCGGCAATGTTCAGATGACCAATGACGCCAACCAAGCTAAATGGGAAGCAGTGCCATTCTGGAAGAAATTGCCTGCAACGCTTTCGCTCACCTACGTGTTCAACCACTACTTCGACGTTGGCGCAAACTTCGGTTTCTCCGACGTGCTCAAGGCAAGCGAAACGATTAAATTCGGCGTGAATTTAGCCGTCCGCGCTGGCAGCATTTTTGGCTAAACCAACATACTCGTCGTGAAAAAGCCTCCTTGGTTATCAAGGAGGTTTTTTTGCATCAATAACGTCGGTCATGAGTGGAAAACCCCAGACACAAAAAACCCCAGGGACGCTGGGATTAGTTGAGCCAGCCACCGAGAGCCGGTGGTACGCGCTTTACTTTCTTTTAACGATGATGCGATCCTTTTCAAACGAAACCGCAAGCGCATCGCCTTTGAGCGCGCGCAATGCACCAAGAGGCAATCTCAAAAACGGTCCACTCTCATTGATCTGTTGTGCGCGATAGATGCGCTCTTGACCAATGCGCGGTGCCGCGCGCCCTCTGCTGCCGACCCGTAAATTTTCGGAAACCCATGTCTCCAAACTTGATTCTATTTTGCCAACACTTTTCAGTGCGGTTACCGCGCGCCGAATCGTCGCTGGGGATACCTTCTTTTCTTTGTGAAGTTTGATGATTGGTGAAAGGCCTTCCACTAGGTACAGGATTTCTACATCTTTAAACGAAAAAGTGGACCGTCTCTTTCTAATCTTACCCGCCATTGGTGCTCCTTGACGCGTGAATTGAAGTTGAGAAAAAAAATCATCTTTTCTCGTCGAGTTGTTAAAATTGTCATCTTTTTTTTCGTTGTCTAGATATGGTTATTGAAAAGTAGACGTATTTTTTTCATTGCCAGGCAAGGAGTTGCTTTGGGGCAGCACTCAGCCAATTTCATGCCGTAACTTTTTTTAGGGCGGCGACAAAGAAGCCATCACAATCATCAATATGGGGAAAGAGCGTTAGCGAATTGTTACAAAGTGCGTCGTCGCCAAGCCTCATCCTCTCACCAACTAAATCCTTAAGCACGCACGGCTTTATTCTGCTATTTTTACGGAGAACCACCTCTATTTGTTGGTCGTTTTCGACGGTAAATAACGAGCACGTGGCATAGATTAATATCCCACCTGGCTTTAATAAATTGATTGCGGAAGCGAGAAGTTCTCGTTGCAATTCTAAGCTGTCATTAAGGCCTTTTTGCGTGACGCGGAACTTCAGATCGGGATGTCGTCGCAACACGCCAATGCCGGTGCAGGGCGCATCGAGCAAAATCCAATCGAAGGATTCTGGTGGTTGCGGAAGTTTTCTGCCGTCGCTAACCACAAATTGAATAGGTTTCCCTTGCAGGCGTTCTTGTGCACGCTGTAAGCGCGACGCGTCGAGGTCAACGGCAACATAGTCGCACGCATGCATCGTGATGTAACGCGCCTTGTTGCCTTCGCCGGCGCACAAATCGAGCACGCGGTGGTGAGCGGCCGGTGCGATCAATTCGGCGATGATCTGACTGCCAGCATCCATCAACCAGACGTGATCGCGAAGATCTCTCGGCAGCGCGCTCATGTCGAGATCATCGTGCGTGCCTATCGCCGTCGACAAAAGCGGATGCGCAAAGTGCGTAACGCCCATCACGGTGAGCGCAGCCTTGAGTGCGTCGCCATGAATTTGGCTACGATCATAGGCGAGATATTTGGCCGATCGCGCACTCAAGCCTTTCGCAATGGTGCCTGCCTCATCGCCATAGTCTTTGATGAGGCGCTCACGAATAAACGGGCTAAGTGCCGTAAGATATCGCTGCTCACCCAGGTTTGCGACATAATTTTGAAAGCCCTGCGCCAATGATGCATTGTCACGACCTTCGCCTCTCAACCCTGCTTCAAACGCAAAGAGTTCGAGTGCACGGACATTCTTTTCTTGCGGTGTCATGCTTGTCGCAAACCGCACCGTTGCGTGCAGATAGTGCTCAAAAAGAAAAAACTCGCGACTAAAACGAAACACCAGATCAAGCAAAGCACGCCGCTCTCCGCTATTTAGGTTGCGAAGGGCTATCATATCTTTGGCGACGTTCTTTAACGGATATCGACTTGCCAAAAACTGCTTAATACAATCTTTGGCCGCAGCAATTACGCGCTCCCTATTCATAAAAAGCTATTCCCATAACGCCCACGGCATTGCCTAAAAGCCAAATTGCGGCTTGCGATCAAAATGATGTTTTGTCTCGATCATCCGGATCGTGCCTGAGCGCGAGCGCATAACGAGCGAATGAGTTTGCGCGCCACCTTTGAAATAACGCACACCTTTCAGAATATCACCACTCGTAACACCAGTTGCCGCAAACATGACATCGCCCGCAGCAAGCTCTTCGAGGTGCCATTTCTTTTCGACGTCTTCGATGCCCATGCGTTTGCAACGCTCAAGTTCTTTGGGGTTGTTGACAACGAGACGCGCTTGCATATCACCGCCAACACAGCGCAATGCTGCGGCAGCAAGCACACCTTCTGGCGCACCGCCAATGCCGAATAGCACATCAATGCCAGAGCCCGCTATACACGTGGAAATCGCCGCACTCACATCACCATCGGATATCAGTTGAACACGAGCACCGGTTTTTCTGACTTCTTCGATCAAATCGTGATGACGAGGACGTTCAAGGATGACCGCCGTCAAATCCTCGATATAGACACCCTTGGCATCAGCAATCGCCGCAAGATTTTTGCGGGGCGATCTGTCGAGGTCGACAACACCTTTCGCGTGAGGTCCAACCGCAATTTTGTCCATGTAGATATCGGGCGCGTGCAAAAGTCTGCCTCGCTCTGCCATGGCAATCACGGCGAGCGCATTCGGTCTCCCAAGCGCACAGAGATTGGTGCCCTCGAGCGGATCTACGGCAATATCAACTTCGGGATCAATGTCGTCGCCACAGCCAACTTTCTCGCCGATAAAGAGCATCGGCGCCTCATCCCGTTCGCCCTCGCCGATCACGACAGTGCCGCGAATGCTGACACTTTCAAACGCGTGACGCATGGCGTTGACCGCCGCTTGATCAGCCGCTGCCGATTCACCACGTCCCATTAATCGAGCCGCCGATAATGCTGCAGCCTCAGTAACACGCACAACTTCAAGCGCCAGATTTCGATCCATAAGGACTCCTACCAGGTATAAAGCACCACCGTTAAGGTGGTTCAGTTGGGCTAGACTTTAAAGAGGGCTTACCAATTTTGCGAGAGCTTCTAGATTCGTAGGCTTACATCAAAAAATGGCATAACGGCAAATTCGAATTTCTTCTCGCCCCCCGCAAACGCAAACGAAGGATTCATATGCACGTGCACGCCCACCATAAATTTGGCGACGACAAAGTAATTCACACCAAAGCCAGGGGCTACGCCAATGGTAAAGTGATTAGCGCCGTTAAACGGGATGAGAAAGCCGGGGGTCACCGCGAGCGACGCATAGGGCAAAATCGGCCAATCAAATTGCGTCAGCCAATATTTGGCGCCGGCGCGCACACCGATGCCAATACTACCACCACCAAAGCTCGGGATGAGCGTTGCAAAAGCGCCCCAGTTATTGTCGATCAGATAATCGACACCGCCGAGCAAGGGTAATTCCGCACCGGGCGTTTTCGAAGGCTTCTCCATGCGCGCAACATTGAGGTTGACGCCAAAGCCGCCATTTAAATAAAGCTCGCCGCTTTCGACGCGATACGCCGACGCATTGCGCGCAACGACCATGCACAAGATCAAACCGAGGAAGTTTAATCGTTTCATTTATGCTCTCCTGCTCCATGGCTCGAATATGGCGGCCGTACCGAGTTCTTCTTCGATTCGTAAGAGGCGATTGTATTTGGCAACGCGTTCGGAGCGACACATCGAGCCGGTCTTGATCTGCCCCGCGCTCATGCATACGGCGAGATCGGCTATAGTGCAATCTTCAGAATCGCCCGAGCGATGGGAGATGATGGCGCGCAAGCCCGCTTTTTGCGTTAGCTCCGTTGCGCTGATGGTCTCGCTTATGGTCCCAATCTGATTCATCTTGATGAGCACGGCATTGGCATAGTGATGCTCTATGCCCTCACGAATATAGCGCTCATTGGTCACAAAGAGATCGTCACCAACGATCTGCACATCCTTGCCGATTCGTTTCATCAGCGAAGAAAATCCTATCCCATCGTCTTCGTGAAACGGATCTTCGATCGAGATGATCGGATAGCGACGGCAGAGGCCCTCATACCAATCGACAAGCTGGTCGCGCGACACCTTGGTTTGATTGAGTCGGTACATCTTCGAAGTATCATCAAAGAGTTCACTCGCTGCAACATCGAGGGCAAAATGAATTTCTTCGCCAACTCTGCGTTTGGCTTTTTCTGCGGCCTGCAACAAGAGATCAAGGGCCGCTTCATTGTTGGCAAGCTTCGGCGCAAAACCACCTTCATCACCAACCGCGGTGCTGATACCACGACTTTGCAACAGTGATTTTAGGGCAACAAATACCTCAGCGACCCACTGCATCGCCTGACTAAAGCTCACAGCGCCACTCGGCACGATCATGAATTCTTGCACATCGAGGCCATTATTGGCGTGCGCACCACCATTAATCACGTTGACGAGTGGCAATGGCAAACTTTTTTTAGTAGGGCCGTGCGAAAGATAGAGCGGCAAATTTTCCTTATTGGCTTTCGCGTGAAAGTAGGCACCCGAAACCGCGAGGACCGCGTTTGCGCCCAAACGCGATTTGTTCTCGGTGCCATCTAGATCAATCAAGATGCGGTCAAGATCTTCTTGGCTGTCGATATTGTTGCCGACAATCGCGCTCGCAATTTCCGTGCGAATATTGGTCAGCGCTTGATTCACGCCTTTGCCACAAAAAAATGCCGGATTTTGATCGCGCAACTCGAGCGCTTCTTTCTTCCCACACGATGCGCCAGATGGCGTAATGAAACGGCCAACACCGTCGCTATCAAGCCTTATTTCTGCTTCCACTGTGGGTGCGCCGCGACTGTCAAATACTTGTCGGGCTAAGACTTT
Organism: uncultured Myxococcales bacterium; assembly: GCA_964602645.1. GTDB lineage: Bacteria > Myxococcota > UBA727 > UBA727 > JABDBI01. The sequence continues at coordinate 1,388 of CAZRSD010000079.1, read as the reverse complement.
GGTAATTTTTGCCATGATAACCTCGCTAAAATCTTCCTACCAAACCTAAATAGGCGAGCGTTCCTTGACTCACAACCCTTAAGGGTCGTTCACTGACGATACCGTCAAATAATTCACGACGATGCGTCAGGTGAAATTTAAGACCAAACCAGCGATACACCGTGCTCTCGACGCAAAAGCCAATATGCCAACCATAGTCGCTGAAGGGCTTTCGCGTGCCGATCGAAGAATTTTGCACGAAAGGAAAATAACCGGAGAGCAAACTCAACGTTGTATCAAACACGCTCAAGAATACGGTGCCCGAAACCGTAATTCCCTCTTTGAACTGCCAATAGCTCCACATGGGCGCAAGTGGAACGCGCTCGTGGATATCGGAGTCAAAAAAAAGTCCTGACAAAACGAGGCCAAAATTCAATTGGAATAGCGACGCAATCGGTAGCGTTGTTGCAAACTCCATCGTGAGGTCGAGCATCTTCGTTAGTTTTTGTGGGACCAATTTTTTCTGTGCAAGCGGCCGCAACAATTCGAGTGGTGCAACTCCACCACGCACGCTCAGATCGAAGAGAAAATATGGCGACAAGCGTTCGACGTAGTTAGCGCCGAGAGTCATGATAGAGCGCGTCACCACCAATTCGCGGCTGCGCAAAAACGTTTCACTAAAACCGAGCTGAGAAAAGCGCTCCATGCCAACATAAACGCCAAGTGATCGCGTGCTCAACGCGTCGTTCACTATGTGATCGTCGGCATCATAGGCATCATCAGGTGAAGCCAGTTCCTGAGCTTTTGGTAGTGTCTCATCCATTGTCGCTGCAGGATGCAAAAATGGATCGGCGACCACTTGGTTTTCAACGCTAGCCTTTAAAATCGATTCCGTAAGGGCGCGCGCGCGCTCAATCATCGACTTGCGCGACGGCCTCGTAATAAATTCAATTTGTGAAAAAATGGCGTTCTTATTGGGATTATAGAGTGCACTGATAAGTTCGATGCGGCTTTTCTCGTCTTTGCGGTGGTCAAGCTCCTTCACTTGTTGGCGAAATAAAAATACATCGGGGCGGGGCTTCTCGCTACATTCCTCGGTTTCCACGTGCGCATGCATGAGAAGTTGCAGCTCGAGAAGATTCTCGAGCAAATCGTGGTTTTTTCTGCTCGCCGCGTCGAGACAAAGTTGAATCACCACGGCATGTGTTGCAGGTGCGCAACACCAAAGCATAATGATGAACGCGTGCCAAAAGCACCATCGCCTTTCCAACCCTTGCGCCATGTCGCCCACTAAATTAGGTGAAGCCTAAGCTATAACGAGCGGTGGTTCAAAAAAAATCAGAACTTCCCGATTTTTTTCGCGGCAATTGTGCTTTAGAGCTTGAGCTCGCTCAAAACAATAGAAGATC
>CAZRSD010000078.1:4575-7620 GCA_964602645.1 uncultured Myxococcales bacterium | reverse complement strand
TTTTTGACGCGTGTAACGCACAAGAAAAGCAGGCGCACATTGCTAGGCTCGGTCCCGATCCGTTCTCCATAAGTATGCGTGAAAAAAAGCAACTTACCGAGGTCATGCGCAAATCCACGCGCGCGATCAAGGAAATTCTCCTCGATCAAACCGTCTTGGTTGGCGTGGGCAATATCTATGCTTCGGAAGCACTCTTTCGAGCGAACATCCACCCCTTACGGCTCGGTGTTGACATCACCACACAAGAATATGCGCGCCTTATCAACGCTGTCATCGAGATTTTGCACCTCGCCTACAAAAATTGCGGGACCACATTTTCCAATTACGTAGACGGCTCGGGAAAACGGGGGCAAAACATTACCTACCTCAAGGTATTTCAACGGGACAAGAGCCCTTGCCCTACCTGCGCGGTACCGATCGAACGCATCAAACAAAATGGTCGATCGACGTTTTTTTGCCCGCGCTGCCAATCGTGATCGCCTTTGTTGGCTAGATAATGCGCTCATTAGGCGAATTCTTCGGTCAAGCGGGAGTGAAATGCGCCTCGTTTTCTGCTAGCAAAACTGCTATGAGCAAAGATTTTACCCATTTACATTTACATACCCAATATTCATTTTTGGACGGCGCTATTCGCATCAAAGATTTGTTAAGCCGTGTCTCTGAACTAGGTATGAAGCAGGTTGCCGTTACCGATCACGGCAATATGTTTGGCGCGCTCGATTTTTACAAACAAGCGAAAGCGGCATCGATAAAGCCCATTCTCGGCATGGAAGCCTACGTTACCGGCACGGCCGATTATCGCGAAAAAGTGCGCGAGAATTTTCACTTGGTTTTGCTCGCCGAAAATGACATCGGCTACAAAAATTTGCGCAAACTCACGTCGGAATCGTTTATCAATGGCAAATATTTTTTCCCGCGCATCGATAAGAAGCTACTCTACAAACATCGCGAAGGGCTCATCGCGTCAACCGCATGCTTAGGCGGTGAGGTGGGTAAAAAATGCGCACAAGGCGATATCGACGGTGCGCGCCAAGCTGTGCGCGATTTCAAAAACATCTTCGGGCCTGATAATTTTTTCCTCGAGGTGCAACCAAACGGCATCCCCGTGCAAGAGCGCGTGAACGGCATGCTCGCGCAACTCGCGCGTGATGAGGGGCTTAAACTCGTCGCGACGAACGATTGCCATTACGTCACCCGCGATCAACACGACGCTCAAAATATTCTCATGGCTATTCGCCAACAAAAAGCTTGGGACGATCCAACGCTGCATAAACACGAAACCGATGCGTTTTATATTCGCTCGCACGAAGAAATGTATGAGCTGTTGCGAAGCCCCTTCCCCGACGCGTTTGCCAACGCTTGTGAAATCGGCAAGCGGTGCAATGTTACTATCGAGCTTGGCAAAATTTATTTGCCGCCCTTCCCCTGCCCCGACCAATATCGCGACGAGGAAGACTACCTTCGTCATCTCGCCAACGCCGGCCTTAAGCGGCGCGCGCAAGAGCTTCCCTATCCTGTCGACATCGATCGCTATCAAGCACGCCTCAACACCGAACTTGATTGCATTATTCGTATGGGCTTCTCTGGCTATTTTTTGATCGTGCAGGACTTTATTAACTGGGCCAAGCTCAACGAAATTAAAGTCGGCCCTGGCCGTGGTTCCGGCGCGGGCTCTCTTGTCGCCTATGTTTTGCGCATCACGGATATCGATCCCATTCCCTACAATCTACTTTTCGAACGCTTCTTAAATCCAGAGCGCGTATCGATGCCCGACTTCGACGTCGACTTTATGCAAGAAGGTCGTGGCGACGTGATTCAATATGTCGCCGAGCGTTACGGCCGCGAACGCGTCGGACAGATCGCAACCTATGCGGCACTCAATCCAAAGAGTGCGGTAAAAGACGTCGCGCGAACGCTCGGCATTCCGTTTGCCGAAATCAACGAGCTCACGAAGCCGATGCCACTGTTGATCGATGGCAAAAAGCCCGATCTTAAGCAAGCGCTCGAATACGCCCCGAAACTCAAAGAGCGCGCCAAAAGCGATCCACTCTACAAACGTGTCTTGGACAACGCATCGATCCTCGAAGGGCTCTTTCGTCAAGCTGGCATGCATGCCGGTGGCGTCGTCATCGGTGAGCAAGAACTCACTGAATACGTACCTGTTTTTTCCGGCGTGAATGGTGAACTCATCACCCAGTTTGACAAAGACAAAGTTGAAGATGCTGGACTCGTGAAATTCGACTTCTTGGGTCTCAAAACACTCGACGTTATTGCGCAGGCGGAGAAGCTCGTGAATCGCCGCATCGACGAAGAGAATCGCATGGCACCTGAGGTGATAAAGCAAAAGCAGAAGGCGCACCCGCACGCCAAACCAGATGATGAAACGATACCCCATTTAGTGATCGAGCTCCTCGCGCCTGAGCGCAAAGAAGTCTTCGAGCTGATTTCTTCCGGCGACACGCTCGGTATTTTTCAGATTGAATCGCCGGGCTTTTCCGATATGTGTCGACGCCTAAAACCTGACTGCTTTGAAGACATCGTCGCTGCAGGCGCTTTGTATCGCCCAGGTCCCATGCAGTCGGGCATGGTTGACGACTTCATCGATCGTAAGCACGGTCGTAAAAAGGTTGTCTATCCGCACCCGCTCCTTGAGCCTGTGCTTAAGCCAACGTATGGCACCATCGTGTATCAAGAACAAGTTTTGCAATCTGCTCAAGTACTGGCGGGCTTTACTCTCGGTGCCGCCGACATTTTGCGTCGCGCCATGGGTAAGAAAAAATTCGAAGAGATGGAAAAGCAGCGTGCCGTATTCATCGCTGGTGCGGAACAAAATGGTGTAAAGAAAGAAGCTGCTGCAAGTGTTTTCGACACCATCGAGAAATTTGCCGGCTACGGTTTTAACAAGAGCCACTCCGCAGCGTACGCCATGATCACGTATCAAACGGCGTATCTTAAACGTTTCTATCCCGTGGAATTTATGGCGGCGCTTTTGACGACATCGAGTGATTCAACCGATGACGTCGTGAAATACATTCGCGAAGCGCG
>CAZRSD010000078.1:0-4565 GCA_964602645.1 uncultured Myxococcales bacterium | reverse complement strand
CGAAGTGTTGCCACCCGACATCAATGTGTCGATGAAACACTTCACGGTTGATTATGATCACAGCGACAAGAAAGATAGCAAAGCACCAATCGGGCGCATTCGTTTCGGCTTAAGCGCGGTGAAGGGACTAGGTGATGCGGCGCTCGAGGCTATTCTCGCCATGCGCGACGAAAAGGGCGCGGCGAGCAGTATCTACCAATTTTGTGAACAAGCATCTTCGCTCAAGGTCAACAAGAAGGTCCTTGAAGCGTTGATAAAATCAGGCGCCATGGATGGTTTTAATCGTCCACGCAAACAGCTTATGCTCATCATCGACAAAGCAATGTCGCAAGCGCAGCTGATGCACAAGGATAATAGTCGCGGGCAAACCAACATGTTTGAAATGTTTGCCACGAGCGATGATTATCAAAGCCAAGAAGACTATCCCGACGTTGGTGAGTACGCACAAAAAGAAAAGCTCCAAATGGAGCGCGAAGCAGTTGGGTTTTATTTGTCCGGCCATCCGCTCGATCCGTATCAGAAAATCGCGAAATCTCTTGGTGCCATTCCCACCGTGCAATTGGCGACAGCGCATCACCTTGAAGAAGTATCGGTGGTTGGCGTCGTGAGCGAACTAAAAGAACGACCGCTTAAGAGTGGTAAAGGGCGATGGGCGGTTGTCATCATCGAAGACAGTTTTGGCCAGGCTGAAGCTTTGTGCTTTTCAAATTCCTACGATGAAGCCGAACCGTTGCTCAAAACCAAAGAGCCCCTGATTTTCTCAGGCCGCGCCCTCATCGACGATGCCGACGAGGAAGGCGCCGTGCAAAAGCCGAAGATGCGGCTCACGAATGCTCGCTTGCTTGCCGATGTACAGATCGAGAAGATGTCATGTCTAAAGATCGATATGCGCGCCGTATCCATTGACGAAAATTCACTGCGAAAAGTGAGCGATCTCATGAAAGCTCATCCGGGCGATAAGCCGGTTCAGATAAGTTTCGCCGTCGATGATGTGCTCGTCGAGATCAGGCTCCCCAAGGCGCTCGCCGTAAAGCCAACCGACGAACTCATTGTGGCCTTAGAAGAAGCGGTCAAACAGATCAGCGTGCGTCGTGAATAGCGCCTGATCGTGCATGGACGGAGTCATTTCTCTATCCCTACAAAATCCGTTTGGCGCACTTTTAACTAATAGAACATTTATGCGATGATAGTCACTAACAGCTATCAGAAATCAGTTTCCTGCAGACGATTTGGTATCGCTCCACATGAACGCGCAGTGAGCGCATTGCATAAAGCTCGCGGCTTTTTGTCTCGAGGTATTATCGTACCTTCGAAAAGCTATGCGTGCGTGGCGATGCTAACGCCTTCAGGCAACCTGAAATGACCTTTCGGTGAGGGTAACCATGATGTTTCGAAGTGCCATTTTTGTTTTCTCATTCGCATTGACCGGGTTCGCGCACCACGATCCCATTACTGAACTTCCTCCGGGCACCTATCTTGGCGAAGGTAAAATGATCTCCATGCAAGGCGATGAATATACCTATGCAAGCCAAGCAACGATAAATAGCGACGAGCTTAATCTGGCTATTGTGCGTGGCGGCGAGCTCTTCTCATACAACCTCTACTTCAACTTTAATGACCACGGTTTTTTCACCGTTGAAGCAACAGAATATGACGAAGATGGCAATGAATTGATCCACTACGGCAATGGTTATTGCGCATCGGTGCAATGCCATTTCAGCTTTGACCTTGATAATCGCAAAATCGAGGAAACCCTGACATTCGCTACCTGGGAAGAGAAAATCTACACCATCGGTTCGATGCGTTACGTCGATGAGTATGGCAACGACCAAGCGCTCTCATGGGAAGAACGCTTCTTGCTCCTCGACGAAGGTTATCATCGCGCACGTTAAGCCCTAACAAAGTGAATGCCTAGCTTTAATGCTGGGCATTACCCAGGAATTGATTGTACACGCGGTAGGCTTACACCTGTGCATGAAGGTGCGGCGTAAGCAGCGCGTCGACGATTAATAATTTTGCAGGGCTGTCGCGTCTAGTTGTTCAGGATAGCGAATGCCGGTTGAGGTAATATCGGCATTGGCGTCCCAAATATTCTGCATGTACCTATCGATCCAAGTAAACGTAATCGTGTGCTCTTTGGTGTAGAGCCCCTCGGGCTTATAGCCTTGCAGTACGCCAACGAGATGCCAAGCTCCATTGAACTTCATGAGCAATGGCCCCCCCGAATCGCCGCCGTAGGCTTGCGCATTCTTCGTCGGGATAACCCATTGGCGCATGTCGCGACCTGCAGCGTCACCCCAAATTTGTGCACCCGTCATCTCCACGGTCTCTCGTTTTATCCAGCGTCTCGAGGTGTAGCCCCAACTATAGACCTCAGTTCCTGGCTTCAGTCCCTTGGTTTCCCAGGTTGCTTGCGCATTGGCGTCGGTAGGTACTGCGCGAGCAGCAACGCGAATGGTTGGATAGGTTTTGATATTTGGTGTTTTTTTGAGACGAATGAGACCGATATCTTTGTATTCAGCGACGTCGATGTCAGAGCGTTCGTAAAACACATGTTCAGCTCGATCCCAACCGCCGGCCCTATTGAGGATAAAAACGTCTTTCGGTTCATAGAGGCGCTTGTTGTCATCCCAAAAGCAATGGGCTGCGGTGACAACGATATAGGATTGGGCAGTACCTTCGGTAACAAGAATACCACTGCACCACTCAGATGTTCCCTTAAACGTAATATAGGCGAGCGGGATTTCGTCGAGTCCCTGAAGTGTTCCCACAAGTTTACCGCTTCCATCCTTATTCTTTGGCTCTTCCTTGCTGAATGCCTTTTCACCTTCCTTCAAATCTGGTGGGTCGGGAGTCAGGCCAGTTCGCAAATTGGGCAGCGTTTGCTTTGGCGACGTTTTATCAGTCGGCGAATCGTTGTTATTTTTGTTCGACCCTGTTGGTTTGCATCCTGCAGCCATAACGAGCGCGGAGATTGACAAAGCAATTAAAAATCTAAACATGACAGCCACCTGATATTGACGATTTAATGCAGCATATAAAACAAATAACCTGCTTGGTTCTAATTCTGGATTAAGCGTCTTCATTGGTAATTCTAGCGCGCACGCTGGCGTAGGCAAGACGGGCTCGAACTTTTCGTAAGCCGCTAACTATTCGTCATAAACCTTGGCTTAACAGTAATGATTGCCAGGCCCCGTTACCTTGTCGTCCCGCGGCTTGTCCAGGTGACAACAAAACGTGCACCTCTTGCTGCGCAGCGTCCATCTTGCTAGCCACACGCATGTAGAGAAATTAAGGAGCATTCCAATGAAGATGACGCAAGCGGCAACGCTTTCAAACGTGGACAAGAAGGTAGAGATTCTAAAAATTGCGCTCGGCGTGCTCGTGCTTTTTGCAGGAAGTCAGATTGCAATTCCGCTGCAGCCGGTGCCCGTCACCATGCAAACCGTTGCGGTGATGTTGATCGGGTTGCTCTATTCACGACGGAGCGCACTCGCATCAGTCATGTTGTATACGGCGCTTGGTGGCTTGGGGCTGCCGGTATTTCAAGGCTTCGACGGCGGTTTCAGCCATCTCTACGGACCCACCGCCGGTTATATCGTTGGCTTTACCGCGTCGGTCTATGTCATGACTGGCCTGCGCGAACAATTCGGGCTCACCTCATTTTGGGGCATCCTCTGCAACTGTCTCGTCGGTACTCTCGTTGTTTTCTTGTTTGGCGTTTCGTGGCTTGCTAGCATTGTCGGCGTGAAAGACGCCATCATGTTTGGTGTCGTGCCATTTATCATGCCAGGCACGGTAAAGGCGGTTGCACTGAGTGGTGCATTGCGCTTTATTCGAGGCGACAAAGCTGCTCGTGGCTAAGTTGCTGCAGTTTCGCCCGCTTCATGCGGCGCACTAATACAATTCATATTTGAGCAAACGACACTCTAAGGCGCCATTGTAGAGCACGTGGCGACGAGTTGCTCTAAGGCCGATTGATTTGGCGAGCTCGGAATTACACGTAAAGATGTAGGCTTGCCAACCTTTGAAGCGATGTTTCATGATGTCGCCGAGTTGCTGATAGAGGCTGCGCAGCCTTTCCGTTTCGCCAAGTCGCTCACCGTAAGGTGGATTGGTCACGACTAACCCACGCTCGCCAATGGCTGTGGCTGTGCTTAGATCGCGGCATTCGACTTTGACGACGTCGCTCAAACCAGCTTGTGCTATGTTGGCTTCCGCAATGCGAATTACTTCGCTATCGTGATCACTGCCAATGATAACGGGAAACCGCTTTCGTCCTCGATAAACCTGCGCTTTAGCCTCTTCTCGAAGTTGTTGCCAAAGCCGAGGCTGATGGCCAAGCCAATTGTTGAAACCAAATTGCGTGCGGAGGAGCCCCGGAGCTACGCGCTTTGCCATGAGGCCCGCTTCGATCAAAATTGTCCCTGAACCACACATAGGGTCCACGAGGTTAAATTCTTCCCGTGGCCATTCACTAAGAGACAATATTGCCGCTGCCAAATTCTCTTTGAGCGGCGCCGATGTTCCCAATTTGCGGTAACCTCGTCGATGCAGACTCTCGC
>CAZRSD010000077.1:0-7636 GCA_964602645.1 uncultured Myxococcales bacterium | reverse complement strand
AGGCCATATCCTAGGTATTGTATGACTGCCTACTTTTTGGGATTGCGCCCGGGTTATCCTTCCTCACCACTGTCTTTTATATAAACTAACGACTGCACGCTTTCGCCTTCTTCTCTATCTATTGAAATCAAGCGAAGACCCTTGGTATTTCTACCGTACGTCGATATTGTGTCGGCACCAATACGGATAAGTTTACCCATGTTCGTCACGATCATAATTTCATCTTCATCCTGCACCTGCATCGCTGCAACAACAGGGCCATTGCGATCGTCGACTTTGATCGTGATCAAACCGAGGCCACCGCGCGATTGGCTGCGATATTCTTCAATCGCCGTGCGCTTACCATAACCATTCTTCGTTACGGTCAAAATGCTTGCATGGTTGTTGAGCACTTCCATCGACACCACTTTGTCGTCGTGACGAAGCTTAATGCCTCGCACACCAACCGCTTGGCGCCCAAGGCTGCGCGCTTCTGATTCAGGGAAGCGTATCGCCATACCTTGCATGGTCGACAGCAAGAGATCATTTTTGCCGTCGGTGATCTTCACGCCAATCAGTTCGTCATTTTCTTCAATGCCGCAGGCGATCAAACCGTTTGCGCGAACATTTTTATACGCAATCAAATCGGTCTTCTTGATCTTGCCGTTCTTCGTGCACGTCACAACGAACTGCGATTCTTCTATCGACGGGAATTCACGCACTGGCAAAATCGCGCAAACTTTTTCGTTTTCTTCAAGCTGCACCAAATTCACGATGGGCCGCCCACGCGACGCTGTGCCACCTTCGGGCAACTCATGCACCTTAACCCAGTAAACGCGACCCAAATTGGTGAAGGTGAGAAGATACGCATGCGTCGATGCAACGAAAGCATCTTGCACGAAATCTTCGTTTTTAGCGACGACTGCCGTCTTGCCTTTGCCACCGCGCTTCTGCGATCGATAATTCGACAGCTGCACCCGTTTGACATAGCCCATGTGCGAAATGGTCACGAGCACGTCTTCTTCAGCTATCAGATCTTCACGACTGATGGCTTCAGCGTCGCGATCAAAAATACTTCGTCGCGGTGTCGCAAACTCTTTTCTCACCGCGATAAGTTCTTCCTTGATCACATTCATCAAAATGCGCAGATCGCCGAGAATCGCTTGCAGTCGTTCGATCTCTTTGAGCAACTCTTTCGCTTCTGCAACGAGCTTTTCACGCTCAAGCGCAACCAAGCGAGCCAAGCGCATTTCTAAAATAGCGCTCGCTTGTGCCTGATCGAGCTGAGCAAAGCCAAGTGCATGCCACGTTTTGATCTGATCAGTCGGCGCGCCGAGGAACAATTCCAGTTTCAGAGCATCGGCGAATTTAAGTTCGATCAAGCGCGTTTTCGCTTCATCGGTATTTGCCGACGATCGGATCGTAGAGATGACACGATCAATATCATCAAGCGCCGTGATTAAACCAGCCAAGAGGTGGAAACGCTCGCTTGCTTCCTTAAGTTCAAAGCGCGTACGCTTCGTCACGATCTCGCGGCGAAACGCGAGGAAGTTGTCGAGCATTTGACGCATGTTGAGCGTCATCGGCTGACCGTCGACGATACTGAGCATGTTGATGGCGTAGGTGCTCTGCAAAGGCGTATGTTGGAAGAGGCCGTTAAGCACCACTTCGCCCATGGCGTCGCGTTTGACTTCAACCACAATACGCATGCCATCGCGGTCAGATTCATCGCGCAAATCGGAAATGCCGTCGAGACGCTTTTCACGAACCAGCTGCGCAATGCGCTCAAGGAGACGCGCCTTATTTAATTGAAAGGGAATCTCGGTGATGATGATGCGCTCTTTATTGCCACTTTCCGTCTTTTCGATCTCGGTGCGTCCGCGAATCGTCACGATACCGCGGCCCGTGCGCAATGCTTGAACACAACCACCACGGCCACAAATTATGCCGCCCGTCGGGAAATCGGGGCCGGGAATGAGTTTTTCGAGGCGCTCAAAATCAAGTTCAGGGCCACCTTCAAATTGCTCGGCGATCACCGCAAGCAAGCCGTCCACGACTTCGCCCAAATTGTGCGGCGGGCATTTGGTCGCCATGGCAACCGCAATACCCTCAGAGCCATTCACCAAGAGATTGGGAATGCGTGATGGCATATAGACGGGCTCGTCGACGGTACCATCAAAGTTGGGAATGAAATCGACGGTGGCTTTCTCAATATCGGCCACGATCATTTCAGCGATCTTGGTCATGCGCGCTTCGGTGTAACGATAGGCGGCTGGTGGATCGCCGTCGACAGAACCGAAGTTTCCCTGCCCCTCGATCAAAAGCTCACGCATATTCCACGGCTGCGCCATGCGCACGAGCGCTTCATACACGGGTGAATCGCCATGGGGGTGATATTTCTTGAGCACTTCACCAACAACACCGGCGCATTTGCTGAATTTCTTATTAGATAAGAGCCCTTCCTTAAACATCGCGTACAAAATGCGGCGATGCACAGGCTTTAAACCGTCGCGCACGTCGGGCAGCGCGCGGCCAACGATGACGCTCATTGAATAATCACGAAACGCAGTACGCAACTCGTCGGTAATACTGATATTGATTAGGTTGTTTCCGCCTTGGCCGTTATCGCCGCTTGCGGAGCCGCCTTCTATCGAATTCATGTTTACTTCCTAAAGATAATGGTCCTGTTACTTCTATTCGGTTTGGGGAACGAGGTCAATGAATACGGTAGATGGGACTTGCGGTTTTGAACGCGGCGCCCGCAATTACAAAACACCCTATCCTACTCTCGTTCAACCTTGCGCGCGATCGTGATATGAAATTCATGACGATTGAGTTTGGGATGCAAACCATATTTTTGTCGAAGCCGTTCAAGCTCAGGCGCATCGACCTCTAAAACGATATAAAACAAATTCTCTTTAGGTTTTACCAATACAATTTTACGCAATGTGAACAGGTATTTCTTACCAACTTCTTCAGCCTTAATATGTTCTTTCTCATAAAACACACTAATATGCGCGCCCGGTGCATCCCCTCGACGAAAATAAGGCGGCTTCTCAAAACCCACGGCTTTGAGCAACGGGAAGAGATCATGAATGTAGCGATCATCGACTTTGACATAGGCGTAGCCGTCAGGCTTTTGCACGAGCGTACCTTCGGCGGGTAGGTTCTTGGCCGCAATTAGCGTTTGCGCCCACGGATCATTGTGTTCAAGCTCTTTCTTGACCTGACAACACTGGCAAGAAGCGAGGAGGAGCAACGAAAGCACGCTCAATAAAAATTGCTGGCGCATAATGTCTCCCTAGCGAAACAATCTCGACAAATCATTGAAGATCGCAATCGCCATGATCAGCAACAAGATCGACACGCCAATTTGTGTAGCGATCGTCCTCGTGCGGGCGGTGAGCGGCTTTCGTTGGACGGTTTCGATGCCAAACAGCAACAGGTGACCGCCGTCGAGCGCCGGTATCGGCAGCAAATTGAGCAAGCCCAAATTGACGCTCAAAAGGCACATGATAAAGATGTAATACGGCAAGCCCTTCTGCGCTGCCTGCTGCGCCACGTCGAACAGCATGATCGGCCCACCAATTTGTGACGCCGGCACCTCCATCGTCACCAACATCCACAAAGATTTTGCCGTCATGAAACCGATTTCCCACGTTTGGGTTGCGGCGCGCGTGACCGCTTCAAGCAGGCCGACTCTGCGTTCAATGGTTTCGCCGGACTTAAATACCTGCGCCGTTCTAAGTCCAAAGAGATTGACGAGATCAGAGTTGAGATTCATGCGCTCGACGACATCTTTGGGCAATGAAAATACTGAAACGAGCAAAGCACCGTTTTCTTTGATCACGCCGAGAACATGGGGCGTTAATGCGTCGTGAAGCACGGCTTGTTGCAGCTGAATGGTGCTCAAGAGTTTTTCACCATCGACGGCAATGATGCGATCGCGCACCGAGAGGCCTAGTTTGTCGGCAATGGAATCTTTTTCAACCGTGTTAATCGCGCCATTTGCCGACGACACGCCGAGCCGCGCACGAACTAAAGCTTGCTCTTCGACAAGCAAAGCCTTGGTTTTATCGACGTTGACCTGCACGGGCAGCGGGAAATTCTCATCAGCCCAGTTGTGGGTAAGCGTTACGTCGTGCGCTTGTTCGCTATAGCCAAGCTCGCTCGGCACGGTGATGGTTACGACCTGCCCATCGTTCGCATCCGTCGCACCGCGCTTGATGCTCAGCCTTTGACCAGGTCGCAGATTTGGCAAGACACCGAGCAAACTCGCCGCACTTTTGATCGGTTTGCCGTCGACCGCGGTGATTTCATCAAAGTTTAACAACCCAGCTAAAGCGAGTGGACTTGCATCGCGCAGCACCACCATCGGCAATTCTACCGACGGCATAATGCCAATACGGCCTACGGAGCTATCTTTCTCAAGGGGATTCGTTGACGGCCTGGTTTCAGGGCGCACGGTGAGATTGACTTGTTCTATCGCTCCCGCATCATTTTTGCGTTCGATCTCAAATTGCACGTCAACATTGGGACTCTTCGCAACCAGATCGGCAACTTCGCTAAACGATATGACTTTTTTGCCATTTACCGACGTAACGAGATCGCCAACCTTTATGCCAGACCTCTCAGCCACACCATCTTTGATGATCGTGCCAACGCGCGGCGCAAATACTTGCTCAGTACCCACGAGCAAAAGGAAGAACAAAATGATCGGCAAGATAAAATTAAACAGCGGTCCTGCAAACGCGATCAACGATTTGCGCCAAATCGCTTGATGCATGAAGCTGATGCGCTTTTCTTCGGGCGTGAGCTCCTCCTCGAGTGACTCGCCAAACATACGCACATAGCCACCAAGTGGGATCGCGCTCAAACGATATTCGGTTTCGCCTCGTTTGAAGCCCCAGATTTTGGGACCAAAGCCTACAGAAAAAACAAGCACCCTCACGCCAAGCCATTTGGCGAACAAAAAATGGCCGAGCTCGTGAAACACAATGAGCACGCCCAACAAAATAATGCCAGCTAATATCTGCATCGAAACCTCAACAACTGCGTTACCTGCTCTTATATAGGTTTCGTACCATTTTAAAACGAGACGCCCAAAACTCCCAGGCCTTTTGTCGCAACCAACTAAAATTGCTCGTCGAAGCTCACTTCGCCGACAATACCGATTTGATAAGCAGATACTCGTCGCTCGAAGAAGTTGGCCAATTCTTGTACGTTTTGCAATTCCATGAAACCAAATGGATTATGAGCGTTATAGCGCGCCTTAAAGCCGAGACGCACGAGACGCTGATCGGCCACAAACTGCAAATATTGATTGAGCTCAGGCAATGAAAAGCCGGGAATGCCGCCGGTCAAAACGTCCTCGCCAAAATTCATTTCGCACGCGATCGCTTCATCGAGCATGGCGCGTACTTGTTCTTCAAGCTTCGCATCGAAAAGATCTGGCTCTTCAGTACGCACTGTATCCACGATGGCAAACGCGAAATCCATATGGGCGCTTTCGTCGCGAAACACCCAGTTTGTGCCGGTGGCAAGGCCATGCAACAAGCCTTTTGATCGCAAATAATAGACATAAGCAAATGCCGCAAAGAAAAACAAGCCCTCAATGCACGCGGCAAAGCAAATCAGATTCAAGAGAAATTGGCGGCGGCTTTCCTTGCTATCGAGTTCTTTGATCTTGTTGATGCTGTTCATCCATCGAAAGCAAAACTCCGCTTTCTTTTTGATCGACGGAATATTTTCGATCGCTGCAAATGCTTCATGCCGCGCCTTTGGATCAGGCAAATAGGTATCGAGCAAGGTCAAATAGAATTGCACGTGCAACGCTTCTTCATACAATTGCCGAGACAAATACATGCGCGCTTCGGGCGCATTTAAGTGTTGATACAAATTGATGACAAGATTATGGGCCACGATCGAATCGCCCGTTGCAAAGAATGCGACGAGGCGATTGATCAAATGTTGCTCTTGCGGGCTCAACTTGTGATGCAAATCGTCGATATCCGACTTCAAATCCACCTCATCTACCGTCCAGGTATTCTTGATGGCGTTTTTATACATATCGAAAAACTGCGGATACCGCATGGGTCGCAACGTCAATTCCAAGCCAGGATCAAGCAACATAATAACCTCGAATCAATTCAATGTAATCAACCGCACGCTTCGCAGATCTCGGGATTTTCCAATGAACAGCTCACCGCTTCGGTATCAGTAAATACTTTTTTAGTTTTGGCGATTTGCGTCGCTGGACGTGAGCGCAGGTAATAACACGTTTTTAATCCAGCTTGCCATGCATAAAAATACATCGACGACAATTTTCCAATATTCGGCGTTTCCATGAAGAGATTGAGCGATTGGCTCTGATCAATGAACGGCCCTCGCGCAAGCGCCAAGTCGATCAACGCCTTTTGCGGCAATTCCCACGCCGTGCGATACAAAAGACGCAAATGCTCGGGAATCTCCTCGATGGATGCGACCGATCCATTTTCGTCGATAATGCGTTGACGAAGCGTTTCGGTCCACAAACCCAAACTCATCAGATCGCGCACCAAATAATGGTTGATCTGCAAAAATTCGCCCGACAATGTCTCGCGCTTAAATATGTTTGACACTTGCGGCTCAATGCACTCGTAGCAACCAACGATCGATGCGATCGTCGCCGTCGGTGCAATGGCGATGAGCAGCGAATTGCGCAAGCCAACTTGCTTGATGCGATCGCGCAATTGTTCGAAACGCTCAGGTGATGTCGGCTTATGATCCCACAGATCAAATTGCAGCACACCGCGCGCCGCCTTAGTCAGCGCAAAGGTTTCATGCGGACCAGAAACCTCTGCGATGTCGGCGCTGGTTGCGAGCGCTTGATAGTAAACTTCTTCGGCAATGCGTGCAGTCAACGCGCGCGCATCGGCACTATCGAACGGAATGCGCAGCGCAAAGAGAATATCTTGCAAGCCCATGAGGCCAAGACCAACTGGGCGCCATTTGTTATTTGAGTGGCTTGCCTCTTCCACCGGATAGTAAGTCACGTCGATAACCCGATCCAATTGACGAATCGCAGTCAACCGCGCCATCTTTCAAGTGGCGCATGAGATTGATCGAACCCAGATTGCACACGGCGGTTTCTTTTTCCGAACTGACCTCGAGAATTTCGGTGCATAGATTGGAAAGGTGAATCACCTGCCCCGGCGTGCCAGTCTGATTCGATTTCTTGTTGCACGTATCCTTGAAGGTCATCCAACCATTGCCGGTTTGGGCAAGCGTTTTTATCATCCGCCCGAATAGATCTTGTGCGCTGATCTGTCGTTCGTATTTCTTCGCCGCTTCAGCTTCTAGATAGATACGCTCAAACTCGTCGCCAAACGTGTCGCACAGCTCAGGGAGTTTGCTTGGGTCAAACAATGACCACATGCCATTTTCTTTGACGCGCTTCATGAAAAGATCGGGAATCCAATTGGCGAGATTAAGATTGTGCGTGCGTTGCGCTTCGTCGCCCGTGTTATCGCGCAATTCCAAGAACGCTTCGATGTCAGCGTGCCATGATTCCAAATACACGCAGCATGCACCTTTACGGCGACCACCTTGATTGACCGCAGCAACCGACGAGTCGAGCGTCTTAAGCCACGGACCGATGCCACTTGAGCGACCGTTG
>CAZRSD010000076.1:0-7670 GCA_964602645.1 uncultured Myxococcales bacterium | reverse complement strand
GGCGAGCGTGATGGCCGTGGTCAAGCAAGCCAACGTAACGACCATATTCGCGACCAGACCGGCCGTATTACCCATTGTCATCGACGAGATAACGCCCAAGAGTTGATCGCCCGGCACACCAACGAGACCACCGCGCAGATTCGCCGAAACGTAGCTTAGGCCTACATAAACCGCAAACAGAAGACCCATACCGACGAGACTTGAACGTACAGCGAGTTTCATCAAAGATGATTTGCATGCTTCAAGCTCACGACCGAGCACAGCGCGAAATGCGGGAATAATGGCTCCTGCGAAAAAGAGTGCAGCAAAGATGTCAAAGGTTTTGTACCCTTCAACGACACCGCGTCCTACCATGGCGAAGTTTGATACCTGAGCATCGTCGACAAGTGGCTGCTCAGGTGCCGTGAGACCCTTTACCACGACGGTCACCAAGGAGATCAGCAACAAGGGCGTGAGAAAATTGCCTATCACGCCGACGACGTCGCTCTTCTTAAACGAAAGCGCAAACACGATGGCGCACGCCACAATGGCGTATTCGAAGAGACCAATCGAGTCGAAGTAGAGCGAAAAGGTTGAGTACGAAAATGCGATACAGCGCGGGAGGACACCAAAAGGGCCGATGAGCGCAAGCGTGGTAAACGCAATAGCCTTACCGGGCATGACGCCAACTTTTTGAAAGAAGCGATGATAGTCGCCATTGAAGAGCAACATCAGGCAGAGTGTCGCAAACGGTAGCAACACGGCCGTAATAAATAGCCCGAGCATCGCCCAACCATTTTGCTCCCCAGCCATTTGGCCAATCGCCACCGGAAAAATCAAATTGCCTGAGCCAAAGAACATGGCGAACATGGCTAAACCAGTGGTTACAAAATTGGCACGAAACAGATTCTTTATCACTTCCATACAATCACCAAAAACAAAAAAACCGACTCAATGGCCGGCTCTTTTCAGGGTCACTAACGCATTTGCTATCAGCTATGACGTCCCCGTGCCGGCTCAAACGTGCCGGTAATCACAACAACTTTAACTGCGGAGACTGGTATCAACATGCAGCAGAGTTTATGGACCGCATTGCACTCTGTCAATAATGTCAGCGTCAATTATCATCGGCGCGTAAGGCGCGATTTTTATGATGTCAACATTTGCTGGACACGACCACGGTCATGAACGGTGCCGCCTAAACAATAATCTCGCCGAGCTTGCTGCCTTTTTCAAGCGGCATGAACGCTGCAGCCATTAGATGTGCTTGTTCCGTCTTGTGGATTTTTTGCGATCCCGTGGCCGGCGATGCGCTTTCTGCACGACCCACATACCGGACCGTTATACCCATGGCGTCGAGCTTGTCGCGCACATACAAGAAGGCACCATTATTGCGCGGCTCTTCTTGCAACCAGACAATTTCTTTAGCCGGCCTCTCCTCGATCAAACGCAGAATATCTTCTTGCGGAAACGGGAAGAGCTCCTCGATACGCGCCAAGCGCACACGACTTGCGTCGATATTTTCGGTTTTCTTGTAGCGATCAAGATCCCAATAGACCTTGCCACTCATGAGAATAATGCGATCGAGCGCCTTACGCGACACTGGCAACGGATCGGCAAGCACCGTATGAAAACCGCCACGCACGAGGTCGCTGACGGATGATGCGGCATCTTCCGCACGAAGCAGGCTCTTATGGGTAAACAAGATCAACGGCTTCTTCTTTTGCTTGGCTTGGCGCCTGAGCAAATGGAAGAGCTGCGCTGGCGTCGTGCAATTGCACACGCGCAGATTATTGCGTGCGCATAATTGCAAGAAGCGCTCGATGCGCGCCGAGCTATGTTCGGGGCCTTGGCCGTCATACCCATGAGGCAACATCATAACAAGGCGACTCTTTTGTCCCCATTTCGATTCACTCGACGCCACGAACTGATCGATCTGAATTTGCGCACCGTTAAAGAAGTCACCAAACTGCGCTTCCCAAATTACCAGCGATGACGGGTGACTTACCGAATAGCCATATTCAAAACCAACCACCGCTTCCTCGCTGAGTGGCGAATCGTAAACTCTAAAGCGCGAAGGCTGCCATACTTCCTCGCCCTCGTCGCGCGATTTATTAAGGTGGTTGAGCGGAATATAGGGCCTTCCATCGTTGATGTCATAGAGCACCGCATGACGATGCGCGAAGGTACCGCGGCCGCAATCCTGACCACTCAAACGAATCGGCGTGCCCTCGAGCAGTAAGGATCCGTAGGCGAGAATTTCAGCTGCACCAAAATCGATCTTCACATCTTGTTCAACGAGCATCGCACGGCGCTTGTTGAGTACGGTCTCGATGACACGCGGGTGAATCTCAATCGCCTCTGGATCAAAGGTGGTCCGGTCGGTGATTTGCTTCAACGTCTCTTCACTAACCCGCGTGTCCGGCGCGAAATTGGTTTCGGTAATCGCATCGGCATCGTCAAGAATATGCTCGATCGAAAACGAACTTCGGCCGCGTTCACGTACCGCCATCAAGGCTCGTTCCAACCGTTCGGTATAGGCATCTTGGATGCGGTTCACGTCATCCGGTTTTACGTCGCCGCGGCGAACCAAAAGATCCGCGTAGATCGTCGCAACCGATGGATGGTTCTTAATCGCTCGATATAGAATTGGTTGCGTAAAGCTTGGCTCATCGCCTTCATTATGGCCGTGACGTCGGTAACAGACCACATCCAAAATGACATCGCTCTTAAATTTATCGCGATAGGCAAAGGCGATTTTGATCGCCTTGAGACACGCCTCGGGGCTATCGCCGTTAACACGAAAAACCGGCGCACCAATGGCACGGCCGATGTCGGAACAATTTAACGACGTGCGCGCCTTTTCTGGCGGCGTGGTGTAACCGATTTGGTTATTGATGACGATGTGCACAGTGCCACCCGTGCGATAGCCCTGAAGATTGCTCAACTGCAGGGTTTCATAGACGACGCCTTGGCAGGCAAAAGCGGCATCACCGTGCAGCAAGACGGGCACGATCTTAGCGCGATCCCGATCGCCGGCAAGATCTTGCTTGGCGCGAACAATGCCTTCAACGATAGGATTCACCGCCTCAAGGTGCGATGGATTACAGGCAAGCTCAACGCGAATCGCGCGTTCCTCGACGCGATCGGAGTTTGAAACCTTGCCAACGTAACGATGAATGCCCTTGGCGCCGAGATGATATTTCACGTCGCCCGTGCCTTGAATGGTCTTTGGATCAATATCGTCGAATTCGGCAAATATGGCTTCATACGGCTTGCTCACAATATTCGCGAGCACATTGAGACGACCGCGGTGCGCCATGCCGATGATAACTTCGGCTGCACCATAACGGGCCGCTTGGTCGAGGAGCTCACGCAAAATGGCGACGGTGACTTCCGCGCCCTCGATACTAAAGCGCTTATGGCCCACGTAGCGTTTATGGAGGAAGTGCTCGATACCTTCGGCGCGAAAGAGGTCGCTGAGTATCTTGGTTTTGTCTTCGACGCTAAAGCTTTCTTCACCGCGCTCAACCGCTTCTTGCAGCCAAGTCTTACGTTCCACGTCGTTGATATACATGTACTCAACACCCATGCGGCGGCAATAGGTGTCGCGGAGACGCTGCAAGATCTCACGCAATGGTGCCGTTTTCTTCGGCAATAGGCCAAGCGTATCGAATTGTCGATCGAGATCCCAAATAGTAAGGCCGTAGTTTTTTAATTCGAGCTCAGGGTGCTCACGCGGCGTCAAATCAAGCGGGTCGACGTGGGCGAGCAAAAAGCCGCGCACGCGGTAAGCGTGGATCAACTGGCCGACCTTCATCGCACGTTCCGTCTGCGTGATGTTGGCCTGCTGCCCTAACACGATGGCTTCGTCTTTGCGTAAGCGAAAAGGAAGGTGTGGAATCTTGAGCGCAGAGAAAATGTCCTCGTAAAACCCATGCTCACCGATCAAGAGGTCGTGCAAATAGGTCAGGAACATGCCCGACTCAGCGCCCTGAATAATGCGGTGATCGTAGGTCGAGCTCACAGACATGACCTTGCCGATGCCGAGTACCTGCAAGGTTTCCGGCGAGGCCGCCTCATATTCTGCCGGATAACTTATGCTGCCCGTCGCTATGATCGCCCCCTGTCCCTTCATGAGGCGCGGTCGCGACAGCACGGTACCGATGCCCCCCGGGTTGGTCAGCGTGATAGTGGTATTTTGAAAGGCGCTCGCGTCGAGCTTACCTACACGAGCACGATCGATAATTTCGTTGTAGCGATTAAAGAAGGTGCTGAAGTCTAAGGTCTGTGCGGCCTTGATATTGGGCACAAGCAAGAGCCGTGCACCATCACGACCTGCAAGGTCGATCGCAAGGCCAAGATTGATGTCGTTACGCACCATTTTTTTCGGCGCGCCCTCTACGCCTGCAAAACTATTATTGAGCGATGGAAATTTCTTGAGCGCTTGCACCAGCGCATACGCGATCACGTGCGTAAATGAACAGCGCGGGCGCGCATCGTCGGTCAGATACTGGTTGATTACCTGTCGATTCTCTTCAAGCACCTTCATCGGAATATTGCGCACGGACGTAGCCGTCGGCACACCGAGACTCTCTTCCATGTTCTCGGCGATCTTCTTTTGAATCCCCAAAAGCGGCACTACTTCTTCATGCGGTTCGATCACCGTCACTGGTTGCGCAACCGTTGCTGCTGATGTATCGTCGCCGGCTGATGGTATTTTCTTCGGACCCTTGTCTTCAAAAAAATCGCGCCATTCCTTTGCAACGCTTAAAGGATTTTCGATCCATTGCGCCCTTAGAATTTCAACATAGCTTTCGTTGAGCCCAAAGCCACTGGCGTTTTTCGCATCCATCACCGTGTTAACCCCACAGTACAGAACAGCAATCCGTTTCGTCGACGACAAAATATCATGTCACTGATACCTCACGAAGGGAATTTTTGAAGCGCCTAATGACATATTTTTGCTTACCTGCATTATTTTCAGTAGTTTCGATATAATAATAGACCTTAGCGCTCGTTGACTGCTGTTATTGACCAGGGAGCAATGATTGAAGCTAATTTCATATATCATAGTTCTCTTCGCAATTGCTCTGGTGCTTTCGTGCGGCGATGGCATGTCTGAATTCGGCGAAGACGCGCGGGTTATTGAAACCTATTTAGATAATGAATTCGTAAACGACAGGCCACATCTAAAAGTTTTAAATACCGCGCTCTCGCGAGATTTTATGTTTTATGGCGCCTTCATCCCCATGCTCAATTCACCGACGGGGCATTCACTCAAAGGTCGCATCGTTCGATTTGATGTAACTGCCGATCGCCTCATCATGCTTGAATCGCCCAAGGGTCACTCCATTGGTGACATAAAAGATAGCTATATCCTCCTCGCCGAGTTTCCCATTGTTCGCAAAGATAGCGACGGCGTGGTCATCGATTTTGCAAAAGGCATGAATACTGCTTTTACCATGCGCAACGTACACTCGCGCTCGGTCGCCGACCGCGATACCAACACTGCCGAACAATTTCGCGCGATATTTTTGTCGGTGAGCTTCGTCAAATCTATCAATACCGACCAAGGCGTGCTCACCATCAGTCAAATCGCCCAATGGCGTAATCAAAAATCTGAACTCGTGTCAGCCGAGTTTCGCTACTACTTTCGCGAATACCTCCCGGCTTCCGACTATAAAAAGCAGACCTTCGGCAAAAGCCGCTGGGTACAGTATTTCTCGACGCCACCTTTGATCAAGCCCCCCACCAACAATCCGTTTGCCTATGTAACGAAATGGGACATCACCAAACCCATAGTTTTCCACCTGAGCGCTAACACGCCGGCACAGTATCGTGAAGCAATCACCGATGGTCTTACGTTTTGGAATCACTTCTTCGGCCGAGAAGTGGTAGTCGTGCGCGACCTCGACAAAAATCTCTCGGCGCCCCACCCATTGCTCAATATTCTGCAGTGGGTCACGTGGGACAACGAGGCGTCAGCCTATGCCGACATGGTTGTCGACCACCTAACCGGGCAAATCCTGCAGGCACAGATCTACTTACGCAGTGGTTGGGTTATTGAGTCGGCCAAAAAACTAAAAAATCACCTCGAGGAATTGCTGATTCATGAGCAACAAGCTGAAACGCTTCCCGTTGTCGAAGACGATGTGCCACTGCCTTCGATGTTTGACATGGAAGACCCATGCTTAAAAACCATGGGCGGCTACGACGAAATTGCGGATTTAGCGACCCACTTGAGTCAGAATACTATCGACAACGAAACGCTCACCCTCCTCACCGGCGATATTTTGCGCGCCGTCATCTCGCACGAGATGGGCCATGTCCTCGGGCTTCGGCATAATCTTGCCGCAAGTACCACTGGCACTATCACGCTTGCAGAGCGGAACGCCTTGCTTAAGAGCTATTTGAAGACAGGCAAATACGATTTAAGCCATGACAAATATTTCTCGCACAGCATCATGGACGTATTTACCGCGGCTGACGACGCCATTGTCGGCGCGCAAATCCGCGAGCTCATGCGAAGCGACGACATCAAAGACAGCCGATTACGAAAAATCTATCGCTACGATCAAGAGGCGATCGATTTTGGCTACTTCAATAAGCCAATGCCAGGTGACACGCCGTTTTGCACCGACGATGACATCCCCGTCTATATCGATTGCAGACGGTGGGATGCGAGCAACACTGCGGTACTCTATTCATCAGAACGCCTTCATTCGATGATGACGCAAATCGCGATCATCATGGCTGATACATTTATCAACGCCATCGATCCCCAACGAAATGGCGGCCCAGTGCGCGTGGCCGATATTCCGCTTACCTCAAAGAACGTGGTCAAAGTAGTTGATCTCTACGTGAAGGAATTGTTTTTGTGGTTTAGCAAAGGCTCTCGCTCCGTCCTCGTCGAATCAAAGTTGCCGGCCTATGGGTTGCAAACGGTTGACCTCATCGCCGATGAGAAATTTAAGATGGTGCGCACGCAGGTCGAGTCAAATGGCGTTCCGCAAACCCTCTTTGGCATGTTGCCGCCGTTTCGCCAAAGTAAGTTAAGCGCCGAATCGGTCGTCGAAATTTTTCGCGCGCACTTCCTCGTGCGCTTGCAAGAAATTATGAATGCGCAGCCGGGGTTTCGTCTTAGCGATAGAGAATTTGAGCAAGCCGTCAGCATTGCCAAATCATTTTTGCATAACCTCAATAATGAAATCATCGGCCTCATCTTGAATGTCGTCACCAAAGCGCAGTTCGATGACAAGAACTTTCAGCTGCCCATCGAAGAGGCCGTCGGCAAAATTGCGCATGAATTGATCCTTGCCACCGTGAACAACGTAGACAATAATCGGCTGCCCCAATTTCGTTATGATCTCAAAACTAGAGATTTAGCAGCTCAGATTTTAAATCCGGCACTCGGCATCATTCCTGATTGGTCGTTCACGAATCTGACAAAAATAACTAATGACTTAAAGCAACAAATGCGTCGCGTAGGACTTGCGGATGCACCGAGCGGCACCAATTCCATTGACATCGCGTCGCTCAGCCGCGAACAACGTCAATGGCTCATAGAACAAAATCGCGTACTCAGTACTTTAGTTCAAATGCGAAGTGTTAGCCGAAAACTTCATGGCCCCTAGGGTAATCCCCCCAAAAATTAAGTGGCTTCAAAAGTAGAATTTTCACCCTAAGAA
>CAZRSD010000075.1:0-7952 GCA_964602645.1 uncultured Myxococcales bacterium | reverse complement strand
CGCTACAGAAAAGCCCTATTTAGGCTGGAAGATATTTTTGTCCTGTAGCCTGCTCGATTTTATGATGAGCGCGCTAAACGCGGGTCTTTAATGCGTTTGCCCTGATGATTTTCAACATTTTCTGGACACGATCGATATTTTTACACCTTTTAAGTGAATTTATTTACGCAAACATTATGTATAAATAACAATAACCACACAACTATGGAGATATGTAATGAATAATAAAAAAAGTATGCTATTTGCTTTTTTAATTTCAATCGGAACAATCGCGTTTCATTCAGTGGCGTTTTCGGATCATGGAAATAGCAGACTTCTAGAAGACCTTGCCAAGAAATCAAAAGAAGTCGCTGATGCCGTGGAAAAGGCAGCCGCCGATACCGCAAGAGCAGTATCTGAAGCAAGTGACTCGGTTGTTCACGATCTTGGAGCGGAGCGGCGAGGGCAGTGGCGTTTTAATATGGCAGTGAAGGACGCGGAAAAGTTTGGAGCCGAGAAAATTTCCGATAAACTTACCGCTGTTATTCCATCAAACACCAAGTTAACGTGGAATGCGAACAAAGATCGCGTATTGGTGGTTTCTTGGATGTCGGAATGGGCCGCCAAAAACTTTTACGAGCCAAGCCTCGGGAAGGAATTTACGGTTTCACGAGACATGTGGGTGACCATAAGTCCCGAAGTAAAGAATTTTGCGAAAAATTATAAAGAACGCAAGCCATTACACTACCGCCTCCAACAGCTCATGGGTCTCCCTATCGCTCTGACGAATAATTATTTTGTTGAATCATGGGTCAAGCCTGAAGATTTAGTGCGACCTTGCATTGATCCCGAGATAACCGATACAAAATGCGACTATGACGGCGCACCGCAGAAAACTCCCGATGCAGCTTATCTAGCGTGGTACCAAAAGGAAAAATCGGAAAAGTACGCCGGGCCATGGTCGTTCCCATGGACACGTCTTGGTTATACCTACGATCTTTCTAAAATAGAAGGAAATGACAAGTTCGGTATTAGCGAATATGTGATCAGACCTGGTGCTAAGATCCTGATTCACAAAATCGTCCCAACAAATCAGTTCAAAGACTTAACGGAACCTTAGTTGTGTTACAAGATTGAGTCGCATGGCCAAGACGTCATAATTCAAAGGCTTGGCCATGCTCAGCTACGTCGACTTTCCAATGAAAGGTCTTACGCAATTGATGCGCAAAATGATGGGCAGCCTCACGTTCGCCGTGCGTAACAAAAACGTTAGGTGCGCCAAGTTTGCTGTCGCTCAGCCATTTGATGAGGTCATTGCGATCGGCGTGTGCGGATAAGCCAGCCACATATTCTATGCGCGCACCCACGTTGTAATATTGACCAAACATTTTTATCTGCGCTGCACCCTCGAGCATATCGCGGCCACGCGTGCCTTCTGCCTGATAGCCGACAAGCACGATGGTGTTTTTCGCATCGGACACATAGTGCGCTAAATGATGCAAAATCCGTCCCCCCACGGCCATACCACTTGCTGAAATAATAATTTTCGGGCCGGCAATCTTGTTTATGGCCCGCGATTCTTCCGAGGTTCGTGTGATGATGGCGTCACCAAACACCTCCCGACACATGTCTTTGGAAAGCCTGTGCTCCTCGTGATATTGGCAATAGAGCTCAGTCGCGTCGATGGCCATGGGGCTATCGAGAAACGTCTTTATTTTTTTGATGCGATGGGATTTCTCTAGCGCATGCACCAAATAAAGGATGTGTTGCGCGCGCCCAACGGCAAACGCAGGTATGACGATGACGCCACCACCTGCGACGGTAGAATTGATGATGTGAGCCAGTCTCTCTTCAACATCTTCCGTCGCGTGATCACGATCGCCATACGTGGATTCGAGGACGAGATAGTCGCTCTTAAACATTGGCTCGGGCGGCTTCATGATGATGTCGTTAAAGCGCCCTACATCGCCGGAAAAGGCTATGCGTTTACCACGCGCTTCGATCAAGATACAGGATGCGCCGAGGATATGTCCGGCGCGATTAAAGGTCACCGTGAGTTCATCGTCGACGACAAAGGAATGATGGAATTTCACCGGGTGAAACAAAGACAGAGACGCTTCGGCATCATCGCGCGTATAGAGCGGCAGTGCAGGCTTATGACGACTGTAGCCCTTTTTATTGGCGTAATTCGCTTCTTCTTCCTGCAAATGGCCTGAGTCGGGTAAGAGAATTTTTGCAAGCTCGAAAGTACCCCTGGAGCAATAGACGGGGCCATTGAAGCCCATTTTTACGAGACGCGGAATGTAACCCGTGTGATCGATATGCGCGTGTGTCACGAATATTGCGCGTATTCTGCTGGGCGTGGTGTCGAATTTGTGCCAATTGCGATCACGCAGTTCTTTGAGTCCTTGGAAGAGACCGCAGTCGATCAAATAGCGCTTCTTGCCAACGTTAAGAAGATACTTCGAGCCAGTGACTGTACCCGCTGCACCAAGAAATTTTATTTTCATGCTATGCCCTCTTACGGGCCATTGTAATAAAGAAGGCCAAAAAAAAACCACCAAGACATGCTCGATGGTTTCAACATTGTGGCTCCGCAGGACGGACTCGAACCGCCGACCCGGTGATTAACAGTCACCTGCTCTACCAACTGAGCTACTGCGGACCATTATCCTTCCGCATAAGAAACACTAATGAACGCCTCCTGTCAAGGCTCCTGGGCGTGTTTTCAAAAAGCGCTTTTACCCGGAGGAAATATTTTGGCGCGCAATCTTTTGCGATTACGATTTTAGTGCGCTGATGAGTTCGGGCACAGCCTTAAATGCATCGGCAACGAGACCATAGTCAGCAACTTGAAAGATCGGTGCATCAGGATCTTTGTTGATGGCCACGATCACGCGCGAGCCTTTCATGCCCGCGACATGCTGAATAGCGCCGGAAATGCCTATCGCAAAATAAAGCTTCGGTGCAACGACTTTGCCCGTTTGGCCGACTTGCCAGTCGTTCGGCACCCAGCCTGCGTCGCACACAGCGCGGCTTGCGCCTATTGCAGCACCAAGGAGATCCGCAAGTGGCTCAATCAACTCCTTAAAGCCCTCGGGCCCTTTCACGCCGCGGCCACCCGACACAACGACGTTAGCGTCAGTAAGTTCAGGCCGCTCTGATTTCACGGCGTCAAATGACACAAAGCGCATCGACACGTTATCGAGCGAAACATCAATCGGCACGATTTGCCCAGCGCTGCCCGCGGGCTCGGCTGGTGCAAACTCGCTGACGCGCACGGTGATGACCTTAACGCCGGTCAACAATTCTACCTCGCCATTCAAATCACCCGCCCATACCGGTCGCGAAAAGGTGTTCTCGGACACGACACCTTGGATGTCTGAAGCCATAGCGGCATTGAGACGAATAGCGACGCGTGGCATCAAATCTTTGCCGGCAACCGTTGCCGATGCCCATACGTGACTTGCAGAAATTTTCTTCGCGACGTCGGCAACTACCTTAGCGAAAGGCTGTGCCAAGCGATGTTGCAAACCATCGTGCTCACCAAGATGGACCTTCGCAACGTATTTGCTCAACTCTTCGGCTTGCGCCTTAATGCCCTTGCCGAGAATCACGCTATGAATGTCACCGCCAATTTTCTTGGCGGCGCTGATCGCGGACAAACTTGATTTCTTAATGCCGTTTTGATCATGCTCAACAAAAACCAAATGTGTAGCCATAATTTCCCTCGCCCTTAGATTACTTTCGCTTCGTTCTTCAATTTCGAAACCAATTCCGCGACGGAACTGACTCGTTGACCGGCCTTGCGCGTCGCTGGATAGGAGAGTTTTTTCACTTTGACTTGTGGCTGATGCGTCACGCCAAGGCTCGCGACAGGCAAGAAATCAAGCTGCTTTTTCTTGGCCTTCATAATGCCGGGTAGCGACGCATAGCGCGGTTCGTTCAAGCGCAAATCCGCTGTGATGACACAAGGAAGATCGACGGCAAGCGTTTCAAGTCCGCCATCGGCTTCACGCACGACCACAGCTTCTTTGTCGTTGATGGTGACAGTGTTGGCTTGGGTTGCTTGACCAACGCCCCACAACTCAGCGAGCATTTCGCAAGTTTGATGGTTGTCGCCGTCAATGGCTTGTTTGCCCATGAGCACGATGTCGGGCTGCTCCTTCTCGACAACCTTGTGAAGGATTTTTGCGATATACGCCGAATCCATGTTGGCCGAGATGTTGAGATCGGCTTCCACCAAAATGCCGCGGTCCGCGCCCATCGCCATGGCCGCACGCATCTGCGTTTCTGAATCTTTGCTGCCGATGGAGACGACCACCACTTCAGCTTCATGCTTGTCTTTGAGGCGCAATGCTTCTTCAACGGCGATTTCGTCGAAGGGATTCATGATCATGTTGACGCCATCGCGCACGATATCGCTGTTGTCGCCGGCTATCTTTAATTTGGCCTCGTAATCGGTTACTCGTTTGACCGTCACTAGAATTTTCATGGTTGCTTGCTCCTCACCTAAAAATTTCGACCTGCGTGACCCTAAACATAAATGGGTCATTAAAAAATGCCCAAACCATAAAAAATGGCGGGCATCTTTCTCTGCGATACACAGCAGGATATGCCTAGTTCTCGACGGTTTATCAATCTTTTGACAAGTCCATCAACTTAGCTCGTATGAAAATTTGTTCGCTCTTATTTTCGGCTATGCCATCAAGCCCAGCTTTCTTGATCTCTTCAATGCGTTTATCACTATTCCAGTAGTCGTTGAGACGCGCCCATGACGCTTTATTGCCAATGATAGAGCTTGCACTGCAAATCTTACTCGAGAGGAGTTTGGCAACGAGACATTCGAAGAGCGACAACAACTCAGTGGGCACGTGATGCAGAAGAGGCCGCATCCGCAAATTGTAACCTGCGTCCCCAACAAGATCAGCAAAGGTATTCTTTCTCGCCATGGTATTCTCGTGGTTCTGCAAATCATATTTGTGACCAGTGACACGTGAATCAGCATTTTCGCTCAGACCAACATAGACCGTCTTAAATACGAAATCGTCCATGTCTCTTATCCATTTGCGCAATTGTAACTCTGTCTTAAGGAGCGCACTATTGATGTCGTCGTCGTCATACTCCAATTCAGGGTTGAGAAATTCTTCGACATCAATCAAGTCTTGTGGGGCAATGTAGAGTTCATTGTGTTCCTTAACCATAATCCACGAATAGATTGCACGCTCGGAGATATTTCGCTCTGCCACTTTTTTGCCATTCTTATTCTTAGGGGATGATTTCTTTTTTATCGGCGTTCCGGAGCCATAAAACGTGCCATGATTCCCGATTGATGTTTTCATGCGCGCATGTTTGGGCGGGTTTTCAGGCATCGTGATCGATATTGTTCGCTGCCGCTTGTTGTTTTTTTCGATACCCGCTGCCAATCGTGCCGCATTGATGATCAACCTTGCTTCGCTTTTTTCAAGCGTGGTCGTTGACAGCTTTTTCACTATATTATCGAGATCGTCAGGAGCCAGTTTGCTGCGACTAATCTGTCTCGTGGGAGGAGCATTTTCTTCGCGAACTTCGGTCAGAGACAATGCGGCAGGTTTTTCACCAGATTTAGTGTCCTTAGGCAAGTTCTGTGCAGACTTTACATATGGGATGGTCCGCATGCGCCGACCACCGAAACTATGTTCACTGTTCATCGCGATCGCCGACGGAACAGAGAACAAAAATAAAATTAAAGATAGAAATATTTTAAATATTTTTCGCGGCATCATAAAACCTCACATGAACGTATTTTTAAGTTCCCACTCTTAAATAGGCCCAATTAAATACGCAAGACCGGGTAAAATTTATTTTTCTTAAACACAAAAACTCAATTTAAAAATCGTTATTTTTCTATTTATTTTTACTGGCTTGCAAATACTTTGCCTACTTGCACTTAAAAAACCTTGGTGTACTTCTTGCGAAATAACTCTGTTTTCACGACGAGAACATTAATTTGGAGCACAAGTGACTAGGCTGTTTTTATTTTTTTTGGTGACCAATTTTCTTCACGCTGCCGAAATGGAACGAACCACAGAAGGTCAATTATACATTGATCACTCGTACATGATCATGACGTCGCGATTGAAGAGCGATGTACGAAAATCCGCCTATCGCATTGTATTCGGCGCTAGCGCCGATAGGGCTTATTCTCGGCATCTAGATGATCCATGGCACGTACGCGAGGAAATTTTAGGCCTGATTACGCAAGCTGAGCACGACGGCGATCATGAAAAAATTGGGGCGTGCAATAAGATTCTTCTCCTCTTCCCTCAATAAAAAAGCCCGCGCGAGCGAGCCATTTTTTTTACGCTGCAACACGTTTTAGGAACGCTTTTGCGGCTCATGTGCATGAGCTTCAAGTTCAGCTTCAAGCTTCTTGAGCTCTTGTGCGTCGTCATTCGCGGCGGCTGCAAGCTTCGGTGTTGCAATGCCCATTTTTTGCTTGAGCGCGAGCAGTGCATCATCAGATGCCACGACGTCGAGCTTTTCAAATTGTGCAGCAAGTGCATCGGTTTCAATTTCTTTGGCAAGCTCAGACGTAGCCTGCGCCTCAGCCTCCATCTGATCGATTTTTTGTTCCATGCGCTCTATCGTGTCGAGTGCGCTGGTTTTGTTGATGCCCGACATCGTATCGGTAATCGTCTTTTGCGCTTCCGCTCGACGTGCACGCGCCACCAGCAAATTCTTTTTGCGCTTGGCATCGCTGATCTTTTCATTGAGACCGTTTAGGGCCACCTTGAGTTGCTCGACGGCTTCTTTCTGGCTTTGCCACTGCGTAAAAAATCCATTCGCCATCTTGTCGTGCTCGGTTTTGCGATCGAGCGCTTGTTTAGCGAGGTCATCTTTACCGGCGCGCACGGCGAGCATGGCCTTGTCTTCCCATTCCTTCGCCTTGGCCTTTTCGTCTTCGTACTGCTTGAGTAGTCGCTTTTCGTCGGCAATGGCAACCGCCACCTGTTTTTTTGCGTTGATCAGCTGCTCTTGCATGTCGAGCAACATTTGATTCAACATCTTTTCGGGATCCTCAGCTTTGCCGATGAGGTGATTAAGATTGGACTTCAACATGGTCCAAAATCTTTGCACGATTGCCATATCCAAATTTCTCCAAAACTAAACTCGCAGCACCAACATAACCAAATTGGGCACAAAGAATAGTCCCGTTATCACTGGGTGTAGTCGCGAACTTGATAAACTGCAGCGCGTACCGCAAAAATTATCGCCGCAATCGCCATGAGACCCGCGAAGAGCCAGAAGAAGTCCTCAAGCTTAAGATCAGAGAATCGTGCCAAGAGTGCCACGAGCACGTTACCAAAGGCTACCGTTAAGAGCCAAAAGCCCATCACCGTCGACTTCATGCGCTTAGGCGCTTGTGAATACGCAAACTCAAGCCCCGTTATCGACACAAGCACTTCAGACAGCGTTATCAAGAAGTACGGCGTGAGTTGCCACAAGACGTGGATTTTTGCGGCACCATTCGCGTCAATCTTTGCCTGCAACAATGCCACAGCAACGAAGCTCGTTGAAGCGAGCGCCATACCGAGCGACATTTTTCGAAGTGGTGTCAGTACAATACCAATTTTGCGCAGCGCCGGATCGACGATATAAGCCCAAAACGGAATGAGCATCATCACCATCACGGGATTGAGCGACGGTATTTGCGACGGCAAAAGTTCAACATTACCAAGGAACGGAAAATAGACGTGCCGATCCATCATTTCTGCCTGACGTATCCACGACGAGGCATGCTGATCAAAGAGTGCCCAAAAGATACTCACCATGATGAACACGCTCATGATGCGCAGCATGGCTTTCACACCTTCAACAGCTTCCTCGCCGAATTCCTTAGCCGCGTTATGCGAGACGCGGCTTAGTTCTTTCATGCCGCTGCCGCTTGAGCCCGCAATTGCAAGCACTGGTTGCTTTTTGGCGACGAGATC
>CAZRSD010000074.1:0-7984 GCA_964602645.1 uncultured Myxococcales bacterium | reverse complement strand
CTAGCCTACGATGTGGGAGAAGCATGAGGCTGTTTGTTGTAATTGGGCTCGGTCAATTTGGTCGTCATACCGCGGCGACCCTCTATGATAGTGGCGGCGATGTCATCGCCATTGATGCCGACGAGAATCGCGTCGAGCGTGTCAAAGACGAAGTAGGCCAAGCGATTTGCCTTAACGCTACCGACGCTGAAGCACTGCGAAGCGTGGGCGTGGGCAAAGCTGATACGGCCATAGTTGCGCTCGGCGAGGATGATTTAGAGGCGAGCATCGTTTGTTGCGCGGCATTAAGTGATCTTGGCGTTGGGCGCATAATTGTGCGTTCAGCATCGGAAGAGCATGGACGAATCTTATCGAGAGTAGGGGCTACAAGGGTAGTTTATCCTGAAAAACAAATGGGTGAACAGCTCGCAAAATCGCTCATTGTATCCGGCGTGCTCGATCATGTGCTGTTGCCGACGGGCCAGACCGTAGCGTTTATTCGACCTCGCCAAGACTTTGTAGGCAAAACCCTTCGTGATTGCCAGCTGCAAGAGCGATTTCGTTTGGGTATCATCGGTATTCAGCAGCCAAAGCGGGGCATCGACGATCGCGGCGAACTGCATGAGGAACTTATTTTGATACCCATACCCGATCTCGATAGTGTTATCTCGGAGGACGATATTCTCATCGTTGTCGGCAACCAAAACCAAATTGAATTGGTTTCGCGCAGGGAATAAAATTCATGTCACCCATGGCTGATTACAAGAATCGCATCCTTGCTCGCATTTCCGTCGCTGCCAGAACGGCGATTTCACATCCAAGCAAAGTAGAGTTGACCAACCTCATGGGGGCAGGGCCGAGCATTCGTGCCCGCGCCCGTCTTGCGCTTGCAGCTGCATTTTTGGTTGCTACACCAATCTTGTTTGTCGGCGTGATGCGCACGGAAGACGTTGCGCGGCATGCGGCGACCTTAAGCGATTTCGATGATTACTGGAAGCGCTTACTCGAGTCACGCATTGCGCTTAAAGAACTCGACGTTGCTATTTGGGCATATTCGTCGGAACAGGAATTTGAAACTGGCCAGGCGGTTCTCGTCGCATTAGATTTTTTTAAGGCCGCGGTAGACCAACTCATTTCGCAAAAGCCGGTGGAATTTGATATAGGTCCGCCGGGGTTCTTTGAAAGTTTGTCGTCGCGACTTGATGGGCTTATCAAACGTTCGATAGTGAATCGCGGCTCAATGGCGCAGGCGCGTTTAAGTATCATCACGATGGCGAAAGAGCTCAAGAACGTTGAGAAACGTGTGATCGAGGTGGCACGCCACGAGCGACGTGAGGCGCTTGGATCGCTCTCGATGGTGGGGCGCGATCAACTGATCTTATTCTTGGTGCTGCTTTTTTCGATTCCGATCTTTGTGGGCTTCTTGCCTGGCTGGTTGGTTGCGCCGCTCAGCCGCCTTCGGCAAATGGCGAGTAAAATTGAGCTTGGTCGACTTAAAGATATGCCGGTGAGTGGTCGCGACGAGGTTGCAGTCTTAGCGCGGTCGCTTAAGTCACATTTCTTGCGTAAAGATGATCTTGATCATAAAAAATCATCGAAGATCTTTGAGATGCGTAACGTGTTGCGCGCCGTCCTTAACCGTGTTCTTGAGCCGGTGTTTATTATCGACGATGGCACGAAGATCAACTATACCAACGAAGCCGCCGCGGCATTGATTGGCTTGCCACCACATCAAGTCGAGGGCAAACCGCTTGGCGATTGCTTGTATTCGCAGGCGTTAAAGAAGATCACTGAGCGCGCATTTAGTGGCGATATTTCGGAACTCGCCACCGAAGTGAGTATCGAGGTGCCCGACGGTAGAGCATTTACGAAACATGCCAAAATCGGCGTGGTGCGAAATCGCGATGGCGATATTTCTCGCGTGGTGATCGTGCTCAATGCTCAAGAACCTTCACGAGAAGCTGAAAGTTAATGACGAGGTGTTTCTATGCAGAGAATCTTGCTCATACCGGGTGATGGCATTGGCCAAGAGGTTATGCGCGAGGCCAAAAAGCTCCTTAACACCGTGAGCAAACGCTTTGGCCTCGAGCTATGGTTTGACGAGGCTGATTGGGGGGCCGAGAAATGGCTCAAAGAGGGCATAGGTCTGCCAAAAGATGCACTCTCGACGTTACCCCAAAACTATGACGCCATTTTGTTTGGCGCCCTTGGCGATCCGCGCATTCCGGATATGGCGCATGGGCGTGAAATTCTCTTGGGGCTACGCTTTGGCCTCGATCTCTACATCAATGTGCGCCCGATAAAGCTGGTGCATCCGCGGCTATCGGTGTTGCGGACTTATCCTCCGGCGAACATCGACTTCGTGATCTTTCGTGAGAATACTGAAGATCTCTATCGAGGCCATGGGCATGCGGACCATCAGGGAACCTCTGATGAGATCGCGGTGGATGAAAGTCGCCATAGCTACCATGGCGTGCATCGCATCATTGATGCGGCGTTTAAGTTTGCGGCTGAACGTGGGCGAAGGCGCGTAACGCTCGTCGATAAAGCTAATGCGGTGCAGTTTGGCGGAAAATTGTGGACGCGGGTTTTTCATGAGGTGAAAGCACGCTATTCCGAGATTGCCGCCGATCATCTTTATGTCGATGTTGCGGCGATGCATATGGTGCAAAATCCGGTGCGCTTTGATGTGATAGTGACGAGCAATCTCTTCGGCGACATCTTAAGCGATTTAGGTGCGGGGCTAGTCGGTGGTCTTGGCCTTGCTGCGAGTGCCAACATCAATCCAGGGCGCATAGCGCTTTTCGAGCCCGTGCATGGTTCGGCACCTGACATTGCCTTTAAAGATAGTGCAAACCCTTACGCAATGTTCTTGACGGTTGCGCTCATGCTCGAGCATCTGGGGGCGACAAGTGCTGCGCACGCGATTGAAGCGGTTGTTGCGAACGCCATTGACGACGGCAAAACCACTAAAGAGCTTGGTGGCAATTTGCGTTGCTCTGAGGCTGGTGACGTGATCGCGCGAATGCTGCTAGCTCAATCGTAATCACTGATGTTTGCTTGTGGCCACACCAAAGGGAATAGCGAGTGGCGAAGCGGTTCTCCCGGCGTTAAGCCGAGATTGGGAAAGGGCGGTGATTTTTCACCGGGCCGCCTGGTGTAGCGCATTTTGTCGCCGAGAAACCTAAAGGCGATGGAGCGGCGATCGACAAGATTGGGGGCCGGTGTCGCGGTGTTGCCGTGGATGGTGCGAAAATCGAAGACGATGGCGTCGCCAACCTTCATGGTCCAGGACAGCTTGGTGAATGTGTTTCCCTCAGCATCCAGGTCGGGCAAGGCTTCGTAGAGATTTGGCGGAACATCATAGGTATCGGTGCCATTAAATTTGGTGGGCATGAAAAGTTTGCCCCAGCGGTGTGAACCCGCAATGAACTCGATCTTGTTAGATTCATCGATATCGGTAAGCGGTATCCAATAACTCAAGGCTTGATCGCCGTCGACGCAGTAATATGGCAGGTCTTGATGCCACGGTGTTTTTTTAACGGTGCCGGCCTTCTTAAAGAAAATATGATCGTGAAAAAATCGCACACGGGGCGAATTGAGCAGTTCCGATGCTATTCTGGGGAGACACGATTCATATATCGTGTGCCGGTATTCATCAATGCGCGTCCAATTGCAGTAGTCGTCGCGAAATACGCCTGGCGCCGCAGTGTCGGTGTAATAGCACGCATGCTCACTAGGCTCATCAAGGTTCTTTTGAAATCCGCGCTCAAGGATCGCGAGCCAATCCTTGCTCAAGAGCTGCCGTAGACAAACCGCGCCGTGTTCAATAAAGAAGCTCTTTTCATCTGCTGAAAGAATGCGCATGACAGTGTCCACCGACGATGAATTTTCCCGACGGGATGGTACACGTATCAGGCGCGAGTAGGCAAGAGACTTAGGGAATCTCGGCTTTGTTAATTTTAAATCCCATAATCAACATTATGTTAACTATAGGTTTTATGGAAGACCTTGAGAGGTACGCGAAAAAATCGTACAGACTGCGTATGGGCATTAACGCCATTATTGTTGGAGTTCGCGGATACGCCCTAACTGTTGCGCAATTCTTTTTCCGATAGCGGCGCGCGCGAAGGTTGGCAACATCGATACCATGAGCATGGGCGCTTTCACGGTGCCTTTAAGAATATTCTTAAGTGCGGCAAATGAAAGCTTAGGCTCTTCTTGAACCAGTGTTTGGCGTGTGAGTTCTTCGCCGAGAATACCGCTTGCGAGCAGACGCGAAAGTTCGCGTGGCGAAAACGATTGAGAAAACCTGCGAAAATGTTCGGAGAAGTAGAGTCGTTGATAATAGCGACAATGAAACTGTTTTTCGTACGCGGCCAAGTATGAGCCCTTAGCGGTAGCTTTGTCGTCGACAATAGCATCAGCAAGCATGCGCGCGGCGATGAGGCCAATGCCAATGCCACTGCCGTGAGCTGAATAAACTTGGCACGCGGCATCGCCTAATATTGCAAGTCCTGGCAGTGCTAAACGATGATACGGCGCGTTCAGCGGAATTGTCCCCCGCCCGTCGACAAATGCTTTGCCAATCCATGGATGCTTCGCAACAAAATCATTGACGAGCACTGACGCGGTCTTTAATTCAGGCAGCGAGCGCACGCCACACAAAATCGAAATATGATTGAGGCTTTTGTCGACTTGAACGCGAAACAGTGAATAACCTCCCATGATGCCAACGTCGGAGAGCACATCGGTTGGCTTAATGCCTTCTTTGTCGAGGAAAGCTACCGCACCATTTCGATCACGTATCTCTAAGGTACGTTGCGCGGCTGTACAGGTGTCGGCGCGCAGGACAGCGGGCCAGGTATCTTTCGCCTGAGGATGACTTGTTTTGATGATGCCCTTGATGCCCGATGCGTCGACAAAGTGTTGCGCGCGAATCGTAATGGTGCCAGCATTGCCAGCATCGCCTACGATCGCAACGAGACGTGAACCTTGGTATTGCGCATATTTAATCGCACACTGCAAAAAGCGCGCTTGCGATTGCGCAAAAAAATAGTCTTTGAGTCGCTTAGCTAAGAGGCCCATGTGCACGTCGGCAACGCCAAGCTGATTGATCACCAGGCGCGCATTAGATTTCGGTGCGCGAATAATAAAACGGTCGTTTAGATCAAAAATTTCTTTGCCCTGGGGGCGCAGGAGATTTGCCTCATCAAACATCCACAGTGGTACCGCGTTGATCCATGTCGGTCCAGCTAGGGGTGAAGCTTTTTTGTCGACGAGTAAAACCTTTATGCCACGGTGCGCAAGCAGCTGTGCCAAATGGCAACCCGCGATACCTGCGCCAATAATTGCGACGTCTACGGTTAGATTGTTAGACATGCGTGCCGCCATGTACGTGGTTTATCGCCTATCACTCCTTAGGAGTGTGCTTGCGCGAAATACTTTTTTACCTTGAGATTATACAGGTACACGGGGATACCGCTCAAGGAGAAAAGGCTCGCAATGGCAACAATGTGCCAAGCTGTTTCTGCGAGAACCCATACGCAAAATCCACCACCGATGATCGCAGCGACGATGTAGAGCCACGATGTGTGCGCTTCCTTACGCATCAGTTTGAAGAATGCGAGCACGCAACCGAGGTAGACAAACAAAAATGCGGTCACCGAAAAATCGATGATCATATTGATCTGCGCAACAAGATTTTCGTTGCCAGTCAGAATCAAGATCGGCACGATACCGACGCAACTCGTGAGTAAGCCCACGACGGGCGCGCCGTGCTTGTTCGTGCGAGCGAATGCTTGTGGGAGCAACCCATCTTGCGCAAGACCGAGTGCCGCCTGCCCCGCCGACAATGTCCATGCATTTGCCGTGCCGATACACACTACGGCTGCAATCGCCGATACCACGAGGTGCCAACTGCCGCCGAACACAGCTTGTGCAGCGTCGGCATAAGGTGCTTTAGAGTTTGCAAGTTCTGCCCCAGGCAAAAGACCCATGATAGCCATGCTGTTAAAGAAATAGAGAACGGCGACGCTCAAGGTGCCCAAGAAAATAGCACGCGGTATGGTTTTGGTGGGATCTTTAACCGAACCTGCGGCGGTCGTTGCTGTTTCAAGGCCAATGAAGCCCCACAGCGTGAGTAATGCAACCGAGCTCAATGTCCCCGACAAATCGGTAGCTACGACCTTAGTTGGATCGGTCGTAAAATTGTTCGCGTCAAAAAAGAACAACGCAGCGGCGGGCATGATCACGAGAGGAATAATCTTAAGAAGGCTTAAAACAAATTCTGCCCGCCCTGCAGCGACGACGCCGCGCAAATTGAGCCAGGTCAAGAAGAATAGGAGACCGAGTTCAAGAAGCAAACGCGTGGTTGCCGACGGATGACCAAGCAAAGGACTCAAATAACCAATGCTTGCAACGAAGAGTACCGTCGTGCTCACCCACGAAATCACCCAATAGGTCCAACCAGTAAAAAATCCCGTAATCGGTCCGAAGGCCTCTTGCATGTACACGCAGGGCCCGCCGGTTTTGGGGTAGCGTGAACAAAGCCACGCGAATACGAGTGCAAGGGAAATGGCGCCGCCACCCGAAATGAGCCAACCAAGCAAGCTGTACATGCCAAAAGGCGCAAGGCTTGCGGGCTGCATAAAGACGCCTGAGCCAATTTGACTGCCGGCGACCAGGGCAAACACTGCCCAAAATCCAATTTTTTGAGACATTAGGTACCACCTCTCTACCATGGAAATTATCGCTTATTTTATCTTGATGTTGCTTGCCGGAATTGAAGCATGTCAATAATCATTGCAGCGGCGCCTAAAATCCAAGTTTACGCAAGGATTTTGGTGACGTCGTCCAGTTTGGCTCGACGCGAACAAAAAGCTTCAGCATGACTTGGCATTGCAGCAAATGCTCGAGGTCTTTGCGTGCGCGCATGCCGATAGTTTTTATTGACGCACCATGTTTGCCAATAACGATGGCTTTTTGTGTCGGGCGTTCAACGTGCAACACGGCATCGATCGACACGAGTGGCTTAGTCTCATCATCACGTCGTGATTCGTCAAACTCTTCTATCGTGACGGCTAAGCGATACGGCAGTTCGTCTTTGAGTTCCAACATCGCTTTTTCACGGATGAGCTCTCCAACGATTTCTTTTTCTGTTGCGTCAGTAAAAAGATCTTCGGGAAAAAGAAAATCTTGCGCAGCCGCGTTCTTATTGAGCAGCACGAAGAGCTCTTTGAGCCCTACCCCTTTCATAGCACTGAGTGGGACAATGTCGTCGATCGAGAGCGCTTCGGCGTACGCTGCAATTTGCGCAAGCAAAAGCGATTTTTCTTTGATCGTATCGACTTTGTTGAGCGCTAAGATGAAGGTTTGCCCGCTTCCGACTGCAGATTGCTTGATCTTCAGCAAGAAATCGAGATGACGTTTTGGTGCATCGGCAGCGTCGACAATAGCGACGATCTGTTGCACATCAGCAAGGGCCTGAAAAATCTGATCGTGCATAAAGCGATCGAGGCCGCTTTTTGTGCGTAAAACCCCCGGCGTATCAAAATAGATATGCTGATACGCGCCCTCGGTCTTGATGCCACGAATAATGCGGCGCGTTGTTTGCGGCTTTCTCGTCGTGGGCGCTATCTTGGTGCCCACCAACGCATTAAGCAAGGTGCTCTTGCCGACATTGGGTTGGCCAACAAAGGCCACGGTCGTTACGAAGGTTTTCGGTGCAGCTGTCATATTATTTAATAACCACGTTCACTAATCGATTCTTTACGACGATGATTTTAACAATTTCATGATCCGCAACAAAGCGCTTCACGTCTTCATGAGCGAGTGCAAGCTTTTTGACCTCATCTTCGGCGAGATTGTTGGCGATGGCAAGATTACCGCGCTTTTTACCACTGACTTGCAACACGAGATCAACGGTGTCTGACTGAACCAAGGCCGGGTCGAAAGCGGGCCATGACTTCGTGGAGCGGGATGACGCGCTGATCGTCGCTTGCCG
>CAZRSD010000073.1:0-8009 GCA_964602645.1 uncultured Myxococcales bacterium | reverse complement strand
CTCGGAGATCATGGCGAGCGCAACATTTGACGACGAGCTTATAGCAGCGGCTGTGCGCTGCAATGCAGCGTTGCCATCCAAGGATGAGCTCAACCGGGCGCTGCGCGCTTTGCCAACGGCGACCATCGCCACGTTTCATAGCTTTTGTTCGCAACTTTTGCGCAAGGAAGCGACTGCATGCGGCGTCGATGATGGTTTTGTCATTTTGTCGCCGAAGGAAGAGGCAGCTCTTGCGCGCAATATTTTGCGACCCATCATCATCGATGGTATCGAGCGGCATGATCGACACATCAAGATCTTGGTTGCGCGCCTAGGACTTGCGCCTAACCTGCAATCGCTCGGTTTGCTCGATGGTCTGCTCGATGTTTATTTTAAACTCTTTGAAAAAAGCATGAGCGTCGATCAGTTGACCGAGCTTACCTCGCACAACCCGGTTAAGCCTGCACAGATTGCGGCATCGCGCGATGCGATCGAGCAGGCGCTTGGAGAATTTTTTAAGAGCCGTCAGAGCGACAAAACCCGGGCGCGTTTGGATCACATAGCGACGGCGTTAGCTGATTTTACCACAGCGCTCGATGGCCAAGAAGCCCTAATAGCTCGTTCGTTTAAGCGACTGCGTCAACTGGCCGGCGGCAATTTCGGCGATCATGCGCATCGCACCAAATTGGTGGGTGCCATCGTCAACATGGGTAATCGCCTCGTCGATCGCGCTATGCATGAAAAGGAGCAGGCCCTCACGACGGTGCTTGCGCAATTTCACCGAGCGTTTTGTGCGGCTAAGATAGAAGCTTCAGTGTTGACCTACGCCGATTTGCTCGAAAAGACCAAGCAGGCATTGAGTACCGATTTATCACTGCGCAGTCGCGTCAAACAGCGCTATAAACATATTTTGGTCGACGAGTACCAAGACACAAGCCCAATTCAGCAGGATATCATCGCCATGCTTGCCGAAGATCGCATGGGTGAACGCCATCTTGTGCGCTTTCAGCCGGCGATCGAAGCGGTGGATTTTCGCCACGGACCGTCGCTTTTCGTGGTTGGCGACAAGAAGCAGAGTATCTATGGTTTTCGCGGCGCGAATGTGGCGATCTTTGATCGCATGCTCGCTAAGATGAGCGAGACACACGCTGAAACTTCGCATTTTGAAAAGCGCCTCTTGATTACCAATCGGCGATCAGAGCGAGTCGTCATTGGCCTCACCAATTTGGTAGCGCGTCACACGCTCGTCACGCAAGGCTACGACGAAGAACATGCGTTACAGCCCATGCCCGACGTGGGCGAGGGCCGCGCGGCTT
Organism: uncultured Myxococcales bacterium; assembly: GCA_964602645.1. Taxonomy (GTDB): domain Bacteria; phylum Myxococcota; class UBA727; order UBA727; family JABDBI01. The sequence goes on along the minus strand of CAZRSD010000073.1, from coordinate 6,714 downwards.
TGTGGGTATCGGCCGATGATAACGGTGCTGATAAGGCAGTCGCTAATGTGCGCACCGCGGCATTTGGCATTGCGCAACTCCTCAAAGCTGGCGGCGACGTGCGCGCACGTGACATCGTGGTGCTCGTGCGGCGTATCAAATCAGCGTCGACCATCGTTGAGACGCTGGCTGCGCTCGGGATTGCGGCGCGCGTTGTCGGTGGCGATGGTTTTTTTCAGCAGCAGGAAATCGCCGATCTGATTTCCGCGCTGAAACTCATCAACGATCCGGGGCATCATCTCGCATGTGGCGTTGTGTTGCGCTCGCCACTCGTCTTGCTCGCCGATCGCGAAATTATGCAATACGCACTCGCTGATGGCGACAAACTTACGCTTGACGCGGTGTCGTCGTGGGCAGAGCAAGGGCTTTTGGCCGATGACTCGCGTTCGCGATTGGCGACGTTTCGTGCGGCATTAAACGATGCGGCGGTTTTGCTCACGAGCGATGGTGCGGCTAGTGCGCTTGACATACTTATCGATCGATGTGACCTGGCATACGCCTATGGCCTTCATGAAAATGGTGCGCAAAAATGGGCGAACGTCGAGAAACTGAGAACGCTTCTGCATTTGCGTCAAGGTAATCCGTTCACGATCATTGATGATTTCTACGACGCGCTTTTTAGTCAAAGCAGGGAGCCGCAGGCGGTAAGCCGCAATGACGACGATGCAGTGACCATCATGACGATTCATCAGTCAAAAGGGCTTGAGTTTAAGGTCGTGGTTATCGCCGACGGCGAATCGCAACCCATCACTAATTTGGGCGATTTCTTGGTAGGCGATGATCACGGACTTGTCATGCGCCCGCGCGGATTTGCCATCAGCGCGTGTGGATCGCGCGATGCCGATGATGAAGCCAAAACGCGCTATGAGTGCGTGCGTAGGGCGCAGAAAGTAAAAGAAGAAGAAGAAATCGCCCGTCTGCTCTATGTGGCCTTAACGCGTGCGCGGCAAGAAGTGTATCTATCGTCGTCGCTGGCAACGTTCGCAAGCAAATTGCCGCAACAAAGTATTGTTGGCCTCTTCTTGCGCGCGATGCGCGAGGCACCGGTTGAGTTTGCGACGCTCTGCACCATTGAGCACGTGACCAAACCTGAACCGCTGGTGGCACCAGAAATTGTGAAGGCGGCTATGCCGGCATTTGCCGAACTGAAGAAGCCATCTCATGTTGCCCGGTGGTTTGCGAGTGCATTTAGCCTCGATGAGGATCCAGGGCTTGCGTCGTTGATAACGCGCCCCGTGCCATCGCCGTATTGGCAAGTCGATGGCGATCATGCACATCGTTTATTGGGGGCGGTGTGTCCGCTCATGTGGCAACACAATGATCCGTCGCTGTGGCGTCATCTGCTCGATGCGACGGCCCGCGCAGTAGGCAATAAACCGAGCGACGACAAAACCATCGATGCGGTCCTGCGAACGCTTGCTGGCATTCGTGAAACCATCGCCGCACCATGTCAAGCCATCAGCGAAATGCCGTTGTTCTCGACGCCACGTTCTGACCTGGTCATTGAAGGTTTTGCAGATTTAGTGGTGGAAACCGCTGATTATGTCGGGGTGATTGAGTTTAAGTCCGGTCTTACGCGAACACTTGATATCAATACCTACGCGCAAGTCCTGTCTTATGCGCACGCGTTGCAAGAGACATTTGCGAAAGAAGTGCGCTTTGGCGTGATGCTGGTCGGTTCGCCGACACTGGTGTTGCAACCTTATGGCGAGCGTGCGCGCGAGATATTCCTGCATGCAGTGTCACAACAATTGGCTAAGGGAATTTGAGCTTTTTAAACTGTGTATGATCTTCAGGATGCTCAATGGTTTGTTCGTATTTAGCCTTTTTTTGACGTTCTGCGCGGCGCGCGTGAGCGCCTTGGCCGTCTTTATGGTCAGTGTATTTGGCGATGAGCTCCTCGTCATTATAGCCTTCACAATCGCCACGAGCCCATTGTTGCACGGGATATGGAAATGCCGCGCAGCGGTCACCCCTGTTGAGTGCGCAGCCTTCACAAGATTTTACCGGTTTTGGACTTTTAGGGGTCATATTTTCCACCCAACCACTGAATTATTCGTTACTCACTGAAAATCTAACGATTCGCGGTAGGCGGCCGCAGCCGCGATCCCCTCATTGCCCTGAGTCAGGCCTGCCGCTATGGTGGCGTTTAATGACGAAGCCCAAAAAGTCTCTTAAACGAAGCAAGATCAGCGTAGCGAAAGATTGAATTTTTCCGCCGAACATGGTCCATGGTGTCGTGTTCGCCGCCGTAGGCGTGGCCTGGATAAATCACCGTCGATGCGTCGATAGATTTGAAACGCTCCTGAATGGTGCGATGCATTTCCTCAACATTGCCGCCTGGCAAATCAACGCGACCACAACCTTGCAAAAAGAGCGTGTCGCCGGAAACCAGGGCATCCTTGAGGCGAAAGCAGAGCGAGCCTGGCGTGTGCCCAGGCGTGTGCAAGAGCTCGATCGCAATGTCGCCGGCTTTCACTATGTCACCCGATTCGTGAGCGACGATGTCGTTCGACGACAAACCAGTAACCTTCATGATGCCCTCGCGCTCAAGCTTGTGCGCATGCACGGGGCATGGATTTTTCGCGAGCAATTCGGGAAGGCCTTCAATATCGATGCCAAATATGTGACCACCCACGTGATCAGGATGGTAGTGGGTCGCAAGCGCTGCGACAACGCGCATACCATCGCGTATCGCCACCGCCAAAATACCGTCGATGTCCCAGGCGGGGTCAACGACGACGCATTCGGCTTTTTCGTGATCACCGATCAAATAGACGAAATTTTCCATTTGGCTCGCAGCTGGATTGTCGAGGCCAAAATCACGTCCGGCGAGAAGCTGGCGAAAGTAGAGTTTGTCACGCATATTTGTTCTCAATAAGGCTGTTTAACTATCCAGCGCTATGGGTAGAGGCGATCGAGTGTGCGTGCGAACGGTATGGTCTCCCGCACGTGATGAAGCCCGCACAGCCATGCAACGGTGCGCTCGATGCCGAGGCCAAAGCCTGCATGAGGAACCGAACCATAGCGACGCAAATCCAGAAACCACTCGAAGTCGGCTTGATTGAGGCCGTGACGTTTGATTTCGGCGAGGAGCAGCTCGAGATTATCTTCGCGCTGACCGCCGCCAATAATTTCGCCATAGCCTTCGGGCGCAAGGATATCCATGCAGCGCGCGACTTTGGGATTCTTTTCGTCTTTCTTCATATAAAAGGCTTTCACCTCGGCGGGAAAGCCGTGCACGATGATCGGCTTATCGAATCGCTTGGTGAGTTCGGTTTCGTGCGGTGAGCCAAAATCCATGCCCCAGTGAATGTCGAGGAGGCGTTTTTGCTCTTCGTCTTTTGTTTGGCCTTGAATCTCTTCGATCATCTTGACGGCGTCGTCGTAACTTAAGCGCACAAACGGCTTCTTGATCTTTCTGAGTGGCTCAAGATCGCGCTCGAGTACTTCGACCAATTCGCGTTCATGTTTGCTCAGCACTTGCTCGACGATGTAGCAGAGAAAATCTTCCGCAAGCTCCATGTCACCTTCGAGATCCATGAAGGCAACTTCGGGCTCGACCATCCAAAACTCATTGAGATGGCGACGGGTTTTGCTTTTTTCAGCGCGGAAGGTGGGGCCAAAGCAATAGGTCTTGCCAAACGCCATAGCAGCCGCTTCTTGGTAAAGTTGTCCTGATTGTGACAAGAATGCTTTCGAGCCATCAAACCAATCAGTTTCAAACAATGTCGACGTGCCCTCGCAAGCATTTGGCGTGAAAATCGGGCTGTCTACCAGTAAGAAGCCGTGGCTATCAAAATAATCGCGCACCGCTTTGACGATGGTTGCTCGTATGCGCAAGATCGCATGTTGCCGACGAGAGCGCAGCCATAAATGACGATTGTCCATCAAAAATGCGTCGCCATGAGCTTTCTTGGCGATAGGGTAGTCGTCGCAATCTTTGATGACCTTAACCTCATCGAGGTGAAGCTCATACCCGCAATAGGGGGCGCGCTCTTCTTTGCGCACGATCCCACCGACGATGATAGACGCTTCTTGACCAAGCTTCTTGCATTGCTCGAAGACATCGTCACTGACATCGGCCTTGGCCAAGATACCTTGCACAAAGCCTGAGCCATCGCGCACATGGAGAAAAAGCAGTTTGCCCGATCCGCGCTTATTGTAGAGCCAACCTTTGAGCGTGACGCGTTGGTCAACGTGGTTTTCAAGGTTGGAAATAGTTGCGTGAGGTGATTGCAAGTTTTCCCTGGTCATGTTGGTTTATCGCCCTCTACAAAATCTAAGAATCTCATTCGGCTTAGCAGGATGCGCGGTTGGCCACAATAATCCTCGGGTTAACTTTAGCCTTGTGACGGCATTGCTTATTGTTGATAGAGGAATCACGGTCCTCAAAAAGGGGTACATATGCCGCATGCGCATGAAATGGAAAAGGTTTTCATGAATGGCCATAGTCAGTTAGAAGTTATCTGCGGACCCATGTTTTCCGGCAAGACCGAGGAATTAATTCGTCGTATTCGCAGGGTCGAGTACGCGCGCATGAGCGCCATCGTCTTCAAGCCGCAAATCGATCTTCGTTACGATAAAGAGATGGTGGTTAGCCATTCAGACCAGCGCATTGGCTCGGTTCCTGTCGCCAATGTGTCGAGAATCCGCGCATACCTTGGCTCAGCAGCCCATTCCTTTCATGTCGTTGGCCTCGATGAGGTCCATTTTTTCGACACAGACGTCATTTATTTGTGCGAAGACCTCGTGAATGCGGGCGTTCGCGTCATTGCCGCGGGCCTTTGTGAAGATTATCTCGCCCGACCTTTTGGACCGATGCCTCATCTATTGGCACATGCAGATTCGATCACTAAACTGTGGGCGGTATGTATGCGTTGTGGCGCCCCCGCAAGCAAATCGCAGCGCGTATCGCGCAATGGGCAAGCGGTGGATGGTGACCAAGTGTTAGTTGGAGCAAGCCTCTATTACGAAGCTCGATGTCGTGCTTGTTTTCGGCCACAGGTTGTCGACCTTGCAGCTGACGACAACGATGTGGTTTTGGATTCAGCACTGAGTCGGTGAGGCTGATGAACGAAGTCAATGAAGCAAGTTTGACGCATGCTCCAAGAATTTCGCTTGTCGATGTGGAGATGAATATGGCAGCCCCAAAAAATCAAAGTACTGTTGATAGCGCTTATCTCGAACTCAATTTTGAGAAGCCGGAGCTCGATCACGACTACGGCAAAAATATTCATATCCTCACTGACCCGGTGTCTTTGGGGCAGCTCGCTGATTTGTGCCAAGCGAAAACCATTCAGCCAGCGATCAATAATTTGGTGTGCGAACTTTATCAGTTCTTGATTCGCAACGTTGTGCGACGAGAATTTCCCAATGAGCGCATCGACATTGAGACGCGCATGGCATCGGTATGCGCTCAAGGCCACTGGGCGGGCGTCGTCACCAAAAAGAAAACCAAGACGGTGACCGTCAACATCATCCGCGCGGGCGCGTTGCCAAGCCAAATTAGCTTTGACTTTTTTAATCGGATTCTCGACCCCAATTTTGTGCGCCAAGATCACGTCGTGATGTCACGCACGGTCGACGAGATGGATCGCGTGACGGGCGCAACCCTCTTTGGCTCCAAGATCGGCGGCGATGTTGACGACGCCATGTTGCTGTTTCCCGACCCCATGGGTGCAACCGGCAGCTCGATCTCAAAAATCATTCGCTATTACAAAGAGTCGGTGTTGGGTGAACCAAAGGGCATCATCGCCGTGCATCTTATCGTGACGCCTGAGTATTTGCGTCGCATGAGTGCTGATCATCCCGACGTAAAAATTTATGCGTTGCGCATTGATCGCGGCGCGTCATTGCCTCACGTTTTGGCGAGCAAGCCCGGTTTAAAATGGGCCGAGGAAAGTGGCCTCACCGACAAACACTATATTGTTCCTGGCGGTGGCGGCTTCGGCGAAATTATCAATAATTCTTTTTGCTAAAGGAGCAGTTATGTCAGTGTTTACCGACGCACGATTACGAGAATTGATCAGTTGCCAAGAAATTGCCGACAAAGTTGCAAGTCTTGGCGCCATGATCACCGGACATTATCGCGCCTGCAATGAACCATTGGTCCTCATCGGCGTGCTGAAAGGCTCGATCGTGTTTCTCGCCGATCTGTGCCGCGCGATCGATTTGCCAGTTGAACTTGAGATGATGGGTGTATCGTCCTATGGCGAAGCCACGACGTCATCGGGCGTGGTGCGGATAACGCAAGATTTGGTGCGTCCGATCAAGGATAAGCACGTATTGATCGTCGAGGACATTTACGACACGGGCCTGACACTCAAATATTTGGTGGACAATTTGCAAGCGCGCGAACCAAAGAGCATCAAGATCTGCGCGTTGCTTAAGAAGCAAGGCACGGCCCGCGTCGAGATGCCGATCGATTTTGTGGGCTTTACTATTGCCGATGAATTCGTTGTAGGCTATGGGCTCGACGTTGCTGAACGCTTTCGCAATTTGCCGATGGTTGCGGTGTACCAACCAGCCTAACAGTGAAGAGCTCATTTGATTTCTTTTGTTGTGGTCAAGTGCGCCATTTTGTCACCCTCTTTGATAAGACGATCAGTCATAGAAAGGGGGAATACAATGATTTCTATTGGTTATTGTCGCAGCATTTTGTTGGCAATAGTA
>CAZRSD010000072.1:0-8028 GCA_964602645.1 uncultured Myxococcales bacterium | reverse complement strand
TCGACATAATTAGGTGCTAATTTTTCTGACTAGCAAGTTGGGATGCGCTGTAGAGTTCTTCCGTCGTATGGACAGTTATTCTATTGGAAAAATTCTCATTACCAATTTTCCTCAAAAGCTCAATGGAACTAAACACGTTAATAGCGGCTTAATAGACGCACAAATCGATAAGATGGATGTGGATTGTATCGCCAACCTTAAATCGACTATTCAACATTTGAAACAAGAGTTTTTCTGCAAGCTGTCTTTATCGCTTAAGGAATTTCATGCGTCAGACAATCTTCTTTTGCGAACAGGACTTCGAGAGACCGTAAACGACATCATGGTTTCAACCAAAACTAAATTCTATATCGCCAGCCAAGATTTGAAGGAAATAAACTTCTATGATGGCGGGCACACAAAAAGAGCAACAGCCCGTTTAGCCAGATTAGAAGAGCTCCAATCCTTCAAAGATTCGTACCAAGCAGAAACCATCCCACAAGAAATGTTGAATTTAATTGTCTCGGGCTCCCTTATGCCTTGGCTCAGCAGCGATGACTTTCCTGAGCGTAATGACTGGAACAAATATCTATCGCCAACTCACGAGATAAAGGGACATCAAGAAATCTTTTACAGTTTAAAGGAGGCAACATGAGCACTTGCACAAAAGACGGTGATTATGACTCGCCGCAGATTGCGGAACGGTTTATCAATAGGCCCCTTAATGGAACGGGATATCTTGCCTATCGAGACCTCAAACCAATGATTGAGCAACATGCTTTGGGCAAAAAAGGCTTGGATTATGGCTGCGGCGCTGGCTTTTCTGCACGCTTACTTAAAAGCTTTGGATTTGATGTCTGCGGCGTAGATATCAGCGAACATATGTTGGCAACAGCACGGGCGCAGAACGACGGCATTACCTATTTAAAAATAACAGACTCCACGATCCCCTATCCCGACAAAACCTTTGACCTGGTTTTGGCCACGTTCGTACTTCTTGATATCCCAAGTCTTCAAATGATGAAAACTGTGTTGAACGAAATAGCTAGAGTCCTCAATGAAGGCGGCGTCTTTTTGGCCGTAACAATTAGCGAAGTGTTTCCATATGTCGATTGGGTCTCTGCGAAACCAGACATAGAGGATCGCAAATTGATTTCAGGAGATAGTTTTAAAGTATATTTACCATCCATGGATATCACGCTTATCGACTATTTTTACACGCAAGAAGACTATATCTTGGCAATAGAATCAGCAAACATGAAAGTCAGCTCGATTCATGAGCCTCTTGGCGTTAAAGAGGACAATATCAATTGGCATAACGAATTAAAACTCTCCCCATTCACTTACTTCTTGGCTAGAAAATTTTCTGCATAGGCGTGCCAACAAATTGTACCTATAACTCCTTGCAGATATTCTGTGAGCTTTCGGTTGGTGTTTGATTGAATAAACGAGCGCCCTTCAAGAAAATGGACCCACCGAGGAGCGAAATTACCGTCTGATTTCTTTATAAGGATTGGCCTTGGGATTTCTGCATCAGAACTTGAACTTGAGGCGCTTTCTAATTCAACCATCACGCCGGCGATTTTATCTCCAGGGAAAAAGTAAGGAACCATTTCCTCATCATCAACTGTCGAAAAAATTGGATTTTGATTGAGTTTCTTGCATCTTCGACGAAAAATCGATTCCAGTTCTTCGTCAGTTGATGATAAGTATTCTATGCCGTCCACGTGATTAGTCACATCACGAAGCCTATATGCGGGCCCTGTCCCCTCGCCGTTAATTATCCATGACCGTTGAACAAAGACCCCATCATTTTTCCAAGAAGATATCAGCTTGTCGATGCCTTCCAGCCTCGGCATCACCTTCCCAAATTCCCATGCTTTCAAGGAAGGGTAGGAAAAGCCATGTTTACTAGCAAACTCTTCCTGGGTTGCACCGGTTAACACTCTACACGCCCTCACGCGTCGACCTATGTTTCTAATTTCTTCGTCGTTAAAATGTCGCCTGGCCATAACGTTCCCTCGTCAAAAAGTAAAAATTCGTAACAAGATTATTGAAAAAAATAAAAAATCATCTAACAAATACTTAACGGATCATTTCCATAGCGTCACTATCTATCATAGAGGTCTTTACCGACTCTTTACCGGCTTGATGTAACTCAATTACTCGCACAACACTATGAGGCACATGCTTGCGGACAATGGAAAAAATTAGCCCGAGTCAAATAAGCACCTTTAGCCTTTGTCGACGACGATGGGGCTATATTTACCTTGACAATATAAGACCAAAACCATCAAGAGCCGCCGAATTTGGCCTTGCCGTCCATGGATTTCTCGAGAAGCATTTAACAGGTTATGCAATTAACTATGAAACCCCCGAAGGCCGCGTTGCTAGCGCCGGCCTTCGTTATCTTCCCAATCGTTTACCTCGAGAAAATGTCGAACGACCAATTTTTTTTCTGAAACGTGGACAGATGTTTCACGGTTACATCGATTTCTTCGAACAGGTCGGTTCGCAAACGTGGCTCATCGGCGATCACAAAACATCGTCGACACTCAGTCGGACACTCACTAACGATGAGTTAAAAAAAAACATCCAAGCCAATATCTACGCGCAGTGGGCGTTCATGGAAAAGGGCGCTGAGCTCGTCAGGTTGCGGTGGGTCTATTATCGAACCCAATCCACACCAAAATCCGTCGTCGTCGAGAGCGAGCTCACCAAAGATGAGGCGGAAGAAAATTTCACGCACATTTCTGAAGTTGTCGACGACATTTTGAAGATCGTAAAGGAAAACCCTTCGTCTTCTTCTCTTCCGCAGAATTTCTCGTCGTGTTTCAAATACGGCCGTTGTCCCTTTTATGCCCGATGCAAGAACACACAAAAGACAACGGCTCACCCGCTTAAGACGGCTTCGATTCAAACCATCAATCGTGAAGTTAAGGAGTTGCAATTGCCTACTCAGAGCGACCGAAAGCAAAAATCGTTTCATCTCTTCGTCGATTGCATACCAACAAAAAGCGATGGCACCTACGCCCGCACGCTCGAGCTTTCCGAACTCTTAAAACCAGTCTTAACCAAAATTCAAACAGAAAAGGAGTTGAGTCACTATCGGCTGGCCGGCTACGGACAGCACGTTGGATTGATTGCGAACTATTTGCGGGAACATTTGGTAAAAGAAGCCTACGACGACAACACGGCCATTTTAAGTAGCGTTAAGACGCCAGAGGGTTGCGACACGCTGCAGACTTTAACTTCCCAAGCCGGGCTGGTGGTGCGAGGCTTCTAACTTTTACAAAAGGGAAAATATCATGGGTGTTTTTGACGGCATTGAGCACGTCACTGCCGAAGGCGCATCTTTGTGCCGATATTTCGAGCAAGGAAATTACGTCGTCACTATCGAATCTGTTTATCTATTCGAAAAACGCTTAGGGGGCGGCAAACTGTTTATCGTTGAAACCACCATCGACGAAAGCGATAATCCCAACATCAAACCTGGTGAACAACGCAATTGGGTGCAGTCCTTCGCGATACCCTCCGCCCTGCCCCGCATTAAATCTTTCATCGGTGCGGCGATGGGATTGTGCCCATCGAGACAGCTCCAAGAGATAAATAAACAGATAACTATGGAAACCTGTGAAGATGCGGTTGGCCCAAAGAATCCACTCCGCGGGAAACGGTTGCGTCTTACATGTATCGGCAAGATTTCTCGCAATGGAAAGGAATTTATCCACGTGCAGTGGCGGGGGTGCTGATGGTTGCTCTCGTAGACTTCAAACCAAAATACAATAACCAAATTCTAAGCATTGACCCGAGCTGCTCAGTTTCTGGTGGACTTGGCTATGCGTTACTCAATTTCGACGCGGAACTTTTTGGCGGCCCAAAAAACAAACCGCTCATAACTCATTGCGGTAACATCACACCTTTTTGCACGGATTCTCGTCTTATAACCAAAGAAGCACTATGCGATAAAATCGTTGCCATTTGGCAACATCATGCAGGATTTTCTCGCGACCCTTTTGCCGTCGTGATTGAAAGACCAGTCATTTACCCCGGCTCACCGGTACGGCAAACAGACATAATGAGCTTGAATGATTTCGTCGGCATGTTGACGCGCAGTTTTCGTCCAAAATGGAAGTTCACTCCTGTAGTGCGAGAATGGAAAGGCAATGCACCGAAAAGCGAAACACGAGATCATATAATGTCGATTCTTGATTTTCGAAGCAGGAAAGCCCTCGAAAGAGATCTTGAATGCATACCGCTTGGGAAGAGGCATAATGTCTTTGATGCAATTGGCCTTGGAATTTTCGCCGCTGATGTGTTGCTAAAACGAAAGCCGATGCCGTGCGATTATTATGAATCAACAGTTCATTTTTGACTTCATTTTTTCCACACCTCTTTATGGCTCGAGCTTCTAAAATGGCGCTATGAAATATTTATGGGAACAATTGCCGAAAGAATCGAGCCGCGCTTTTTCTGTCTTTATTAACTATCGAGATATGGGCATGCAGCGCTCATGCCCAAAAGTTGCAAAACATCTGGGAATGAATATCTCGTCAGTTCTAGAACTTGCCAAACGCCACAATTGGCAGGAACGCGTGAGAGCATGGGACGCTCACGTCGACAATGAGACCCAAAAAGAGCAAATCGAGGCCGTACAGATCATGAAGCGTCGGCAAATTGCTCTCGCTTTGGAAGCACAAAAGGCCGCCGAAAGCGGCCTCAAAAAATTCATCGCGCAGTTCAATGAAGATGGCGGACGTGTTTCACCATACGCAATCAAACCAGATGCATTAGCCAAGCTATTGGAGATGGGCTGTCGCATTGAGCGACTCAATCGTGATGAGCCAGAGCAGAGCTTAGAATTTTCTCAAGGATCTAAATTCGATAATCTCAGCCTTGAAGAATGCGAACATCTTCGTGCTTTGATCGCTAAGGCCGAAGGTGTCAAATGAATAACCAGCAAGCATTGATCGAACTGGAACGATCGCTTATTTCAAAGGGCGGCCTTCGCCAGTTTATCAGGCTCGCCTGGAGGCAGGTTGAACCAGCGAGGCCATTCATTTCGAATTGGCATATCGACGCGATTGCAGAACATCTCGAGGCGATTACTTCGGGATCTTTACATCGGCTCGTCATTAATATTCCGCCCGGTTGTATGAAGAGCTTAACGTGCTGCGTATTTTGGCCAGCATGGGTGTGGACGTTTAAACCTGAATGCAAATGGATCTACGCGTCCTATTCGATGGGTCTATCACAGCGAGACAATCTCCGCATGAGAAGGCTCGTCGAAACAGAATGGTATCAATCTCGCTTTGGTAATGCATTCAAGCCGCTTCGCGATAACTGGGGCGCTATTAAATTCATGAATGACCACGCGGGATTTAGGCTTTGCACGTCGACAGACGGAACGGTTACGGGTGAGCATGCTGATGTCCAAGTTTGTGACGATCCCATCAAACCTCAGGATGCGCGTGGAGGATTGCTTGCGACCAAAACCGCGCTCAATGCCTGCCTAGAATGGTGGAACGAAACGATGGCCTCGAGACTCGTCGATTTCGAAAAGTCGGCTCGAGTGATCATCATGCAGCGTCTTCATGTTCATGACCTCGCTGGTGCAGTGCTCAAAGAAGGTGGCTACGAACATCTCTGCTTGCCGATGGAATATGAACCGAAAACTAAATGCACCACATCGATTGGCTTTAAAGATCCGCGTTCCCAAAAAGCAGATTTACTTTGGCCTGAGCGCTTTGCTGAACAGTCAGTGAAGCAAATCAAAAAAGAACTCGGACCTCGAGGAGAAGCCGCACAATTGCAACAGCAACCGGTGCCATTATCGGGTTCCGTGTTTGACAAGGAACATGTGAAATTTTGGAAGGAGCAGCCGACAGTAAAGACGGTTGTGACGTCGTGGGATTGCACCTTTAAAGAAACGGGATCTTCATACGTTGTTGGCCAAGTATGGGGCGTATCCGCAGATGCCGAAACTTATCTTTTGCTCGACCAAGTTCGAAAACGAATGAGCTTCAGTGAAACACTCGCCGCCATCAGAAAAATAGCCCACCGCTATCCGACGAGTTCAGCACATCTCATCGAGGAAAAGGCTAATGGTAGTGCCATCATTGATACGTTACGCGATCAAATTCCAGGAATCGTGCCCGTGCTTCCCCTAGGCGGCAAAGAAGCAAGAGCTCATGCTGTCGAGAATCTTTGGAGCAATGGTCAGGTACTATTGCCACCGCCAGAACAACATCCATGGGTTAATGAGTTTGTACAAGAGCTTCTAGAATTTCCAAGTTCGCTCTTCGATGATCAAGTCGACGCTATGACGCAGGCTCTATCTTGGCTCAGAGAAAGAATGCTTCGCCTGAGAACATTCACGCGTTCGATGAATAATACGGGAAACATTTCATGCTTTCTTTAGAAGAGCGAAACGACAGTTGGCAAAATCTGCTCTCCGGCTTGGGCACCGGACGTGACAAATCGACGTATACGTATCTATTACCCGGCCAAACTCTTTCCGCTGAGTACCGCGAACAGCTCTATCTCAATGATGATATCGCGGCGCGCGTTTGCGAACTCGTGCCATATGAAATGCTGCGCCAAGGGATTTCTATCAAAGTCGACGACGAGGAATTTAATTGGGAAGGTCTAAACGAAATCATTCGCGACGTCTTGGTGAAATCCCGCATCTTCGGTGCTGCGCTTATTTACGTGGGTGCCGACGACAGCCAATCACAAGAGCAGCCTCTTTCCATTACCAAAGTGAAGAATGTGCGGTTTCTCAACGTTCTCACGACGAAGGAGCTCAGCCATCATTCCTTCTATTCCGATCCAAACAATGCGCATTATGGTCGACCTGAATTATATCGCATCAATGCTTCATCCCATGTTCATGCAGCACTCATCCATGAATCACGACTAATACCCTTTCACGGAACGCCATCACTCAATCCACGACAGTGGCCGTCGAGTGTTCTACAACGCATCTATCCCGTGTTGCAGCAATTTCATACGGCGTGGCAAGCGACTGCTCATCTCATGACCGATGCGGCACAGGGTATCTTTAAGCTCAAAGGCCTGCATAGCGCCGTTGCCTCCAATCGCAGTGAAGAACTGTTAAAGCGCATGGAACTCGTCGACATGAGCCGTTCCATATCACGCAGCATTTTGCTCGACGCTGAAGACGAAGAATTTAGACGTGACTCTTATGGGTTTTCTGGTGTTCCAGAAATTCTCGAGAAGATGATGTTGCGTTTAGCGGCGGCGGCACGACTGCCGGTCTCGCTACTCATGGGTCAGGCGCCCGCTGGTATGAACGCGACCGGCGAGAGCGATACGCGCTTTTTTTACGATCAAGTACGTGCGGAGCAAGAAGCGCTTAAGCCAAAAGTTGAGCGCCTGGTTAAAATTCTCGTCGGCAACGAGCAAGCAAAGGTTGATATCCAATTTCCCGCTCTTTGGCAGATGACGGATCGAGAGAAGGCTGAACTTCGTCGCATGGAAGCGGAAACCGACCGTATCTATCTGCAAGAAGGTGTGCTGTTGCCCGAAGAAGTTGCCATCAAACGATTTTCCGCCGGTGATTTTGTTATTGATGTTACGTCGAGGGCAGAGCTTGCCCACAGCGAAAGGAGCACAAACGATGAATGAAAAGTTAAAGAAGATAACGGTCGGCGGTTCAGCCATCGCTCTAGCCATCGCCATGGGCATGCAGACTTTTTTGTTCGGCAACAGCGACATCCAAGTGTTGAAGGAGGAAGTTGCCAAGTTGTCAGAACGCGTCGCTAAACTCGAAGCACCCATGCCTAATGAATAAAGTTCCCACCATCAAAGGCTCGGCGCAAGCTCGATTACTTTTGTATCGGCTGTTGTCCGCAAGGCTGAATGACGTCGAACAAAAGTTACTCGATGCCAACCCTGCCCTTTGGGAACAACTCATTGCAAGCCTCGAATCGATGATGGATTCTGACGCGCAACGAAAGTCCGATGAAACTGTTTTGACACAGGCATTCTCCCATATCGATCGCTCGACACGCGAAGGATTGCAAA
>CAZRSD010000071.1:0-8188 GCA_964602645.1 uncultured Myxococcales bacterium | reverse complement strand
TCTGCTAGACTTCGGGAGCTCTTATGACCTCGTGCACAATTGATATTTTTAACCCCACTGAAGAACATGCACTGTTACGAAAGACGGTTCGTAAATTTACCGAAGAGGAAGTGGAGCCGGGTGCCCTCGAGCGTGATGTCCGTGAGTATTTCGATCGCAAGCTCTTTAAAAAGCTCGGCGACCTCGGTTTGCTTGGCATTACCGCGCCTGAAGAATTTGGTGGCTCCGGCATGAATGCAACAGCCGCGGTATTGGTTCACGAGGAGCTTTCGGCTTCTGACCCAGGATTTACGCTTGCGTATCTCGCGCACGCCATGTTGTGCGTCAACAATATCGCGCATAGCGCAAGTGTCGCGCAAAAGCAGCGCTATTTGCCCAAGCTATGTTCGGGCGAGTGGATAGGCGCGATGGCGATGTCTGAACCCGAAGTTGGGACCGATGTTTTAGGCATGAAATGCCGCGCAACAGGCTCAGGCGATGGCTACGTCGTCAATGGTCGCAAGATGTGGATCACCAATGGTGCGAAAGACCATGACAATCATCCAGCGGACGTGCTGTTTTTGTATGCGAAATCGGGCGATGAAGCGAAGAATATTTCATCGTTTCTCGTCGAGGGGGCGCATAAAGGATTTCGCGTCGGCCAACATCTCAAAGGCAAACTGGGTATGCGGGCGTCGATCACTGCTGAGCTTGTCTTTGAAGACTGCCATCTTTCCGGCGACCAACGCATCGGCAACGAGGGCGATTCACTCTTGCACATGATGCGCAACCTCGAGGTAGAACGCTTGGCGCTCGCCGCCATGAGCCTCGGCATCGCGCGACGCTGCCTCACCATCATGAATGACTATGCAGCCCAGCGTTTATCATTTGGTAAACCCCTCACGCACTTTGGCCAAATCCAAAAACATATCGCCGACAGTTATGCAAAATATAAAGCCTGTCTACTATGTGGCCGCAATGACCAATCTCCACAATGCCGACGGGCGCATCGATAGTGATGCCGCGAAATTGCTTGCGTCCACTTCGGCAAAAGAAATTGCAGACTCAGCGATCCAAGTGCTTGGTGGCAATGGCTACATGGCTGAATACGTGGTTGAACGGCTGTGGCGCGACGCTAAACTGCTTGAAATTGGCGGTGGCACTATCGAAGCCCACCAAAAAAATATTGCCTATGATCTCAAAAAATATCCGCAGGCGATAATGCGCTAATGACCTTGAGCCACGAAGATTTCATGAATGAGGCCCTGCGGCTTGCTGAAATTTCAGCAGGCCTAGGCGAAGTGCCGGTTGGTGCCGTGATCGTTTTCGACGGTAGGATCGTGGGGCGGGGTTATAATCGTCGTGAACTTTCGTTGTCGGTGCTTGAACATGCCGAATTGAATGCGCTGCGCGATGCCTCAAACTATCTAGGTCGATGGCGCTTGGTTGATGCAACCGTCTATTCCACTTTGGAGCCGTGCATAATGTGCGCCGGCGCTCTCGTGCACGCGCGCATAACAGCCCTCTATTATGGCGCGGCCGATCCCAAGTTTGGCGGCATCGAAAGCCTCTATCACATGGCCGGCGATGCGCGTCTTAATCATCAATTCGAAGCGCACGGCGGGCTTAAGACTGCAGAAAGCGCCCAAATGCTTAAGGAATTTTTTCAAAATCTCCGTTCCGCCCGCACAGCTACGGGCGCACCATAACGACGTCGATGACATGAGTTCCCCTATTGTCTCTTGCACGTAAATCGCTAAAATTACCTTGACTCAACACCGCTATGGTAGCTCCACAATTTTTTTGATGATGAACCTGGTTTTTTGAAAAAACCGATTTTAGAGCCGAATTATGCCAAAAGACCACATGCCAAAATCTGATGACCAAGAAATTGAAACGGCCGCGCCTGCTCCAGAAAAGAATGAAGGTGACGCTGTTGCCGACGAGATTCCAGAGCCTGCAGTAGAAGAGAATCTACGTTGCGAAATCGCTGAGACCAAAGATCGATTACTGCGGCTTGCGGCCGAGTTTGAAAACTACAAGCGAATAACGCAACGCGAGCAGCAAAATACCCTTAAATTTGCGAACGAGGGTTTGATCAACAATCTCTTGCCAATCGTGGACGGCCTCGAGCATGCCATCGCAGCCTGCAAAAAGTCCGCGGACAACAACGACGTGCTCGTTGGTGTCGAGATGGTGGCAAAGCAACTTGGTGAAGTTCTCAAGAAGTCAGGGGTAGAAATGTTTAGCGCCCTCGGCACAACCTTCGATCCCGCGCGCCACGAGGCGATGGGTGAACAGATTGACGACAATGTTGAGATAGGAACGGTCGTTGTTGAATATCAAAAGGGTTATTTATTGCACGGTCGCCTGCTGCGACCTGCGCGCGTGATAGTTTCACGGCGCCAAGGATAAGTAAAATGCGTTTTGTAGACGAAGCCCGAATAAAAATTAAAGCTGGCGACGGTGGTCCCGGCATGGTTGCATGGCGACGTGAGAAATTTGTTCCCATGGGCGGACCCTCCGGCGGCGACGGCGGCAAAGGTGGCGATGTTATTTTCATCGCCAAAGAAGGCATGAACTCGCTGCTCGATTTAAAGCAACAGAGCCTCATCGAAGCCGAGCCAGGACAAAAAGGACACAACAAAAATCAAACTGGCCGCCAAGGACGTGATCGTGTCGTCTATGTGCCGGTTGGCACCGAAGTTGTCGACAGTTCATCGGACATGCCCATCAGTGTCGACTTGACGAAGCACGATCAAAGCGTCGTAATTTGCCGCGGTGGCGATGGTGGTTTTGGCAACTCCCACTTCAAAAGCCAATACAACAGCGCGCCTGATCGCTCGACTCAGGGCTTTAAAGGTGAAGAACGCGAGCTCGTGCTTACCCTAAAACTCATGGCCGACGTGGGCCTCCTCGGTTTCCCAAACGCCGGCAAATCGACGTTGCTCTCACACTTGAGCAATGCGCGCCCGAAAGTTGCCGACTATCCGTTCACTACGATCAAACCTATGGTTGGTGTTTGTGAACTCGATCTTATGCGCACCATGATCCTTGCCGACATACCAGGTCTCATCGAGGGTGCGTCACAGGGCATGGGGCTTGGGTTTCGCTTTTTGCGCCACCTCGAGCGCGTGCGCGTGTTGTGCCATTTGATCGACGGCAGTGACGAGAGTGATCTGATCGCACGCTTCGAAACGATCAATCGTGAACTTGATTTATACAGTGAAAAGCTCGCGGAACTACCGCAAGTGGTAGTGATCAATAAGCTCGATGCCATCGACGATGAAGCTTGCGAAAGAATCGATGGATTTTGTGCTTATCTGCGTACGTTGAATATTCGCCCGCTTAAGATCAGCGCAGTAACTGGTGCAGGCTTAAGTGAGCTCAAGGACGTGCTGTACGACGCCATAGGTAGGCTGCGTGAAGACACCGAAACATCTTCAGCAAATAAATTTGATCCAACAATTAATCTTTATTAATACGATTGAATTGATTTAATCGAGTCGATTTTTTTGATTATCTCCGTCGCTAAATGTATAGATCAATGGTTAGCGAATTTCTCTTTTACATCGAATAAAGAGTACCACAAATACTCTTTGCCAACATCGATAGACAACAAAGAAAGAGTGAATGCTCATCCCGGAGCAAGGGAAGGTCTTGTCACGCCAACCGTAGAAGGGGGCGTGGCATTGTGCATCTGACAGCGGAGGTTAAAGATGCTTAACGTACACGGCAGCGAAGGCGGTCCTTGGAGTAAGTCTGATCTAAAGACAGGCGGCATCTCTGTGGATCGAATCAAAGGGCTCTATCGGTCGGAAGAAAATCCTTGGAAGGATGCGCATTCCCGTTGGGACCGCGACACCAAAGAAAAATACAGTCACGATGAACTTTGGGGCAAGTGGTGGAACGTCAACGAATATATTGACGTGCCCGTCGACTATGCGTGGGAATATGTGAGCAATGTGTATTCAGTCGAAGAATGGTCATACGGCATTCGCGATCTGAAGCACATCGGCCAAGGAATTTATAAAGGCCATGATCGCTGGTCGAAGGACACTGAACTGTTCATTCGCTCAGAACCATATCGTGATGCGAAGACCGTCGATTATCACTATGCGTGGGATCAAAAAGAAGAGCTCTGGGTGCGCCACTATTTCAGATTTATCGACGCCAAATGGGCTATCAATCGTCCCGGCACCATCGTTAACTGGTTTAGCTGGAAACATCCATATTACGACAAGAAGGCGAGCGGCCATCCTGCGTGGTTGAAGGACTCACACAGCAAGAGTGGTCGTGAATGGCTTGGCGATCATTGGCGCTATTTCTGGGCTTGGCACCGCACCGAAGTTGATAATTTGCGCTACATTTTAGAACACCGCTACCATAACAAAAAGTAAATTGTCTTTATCCTGAATCGTGAAGCCGGCGTTAAGCCGGCTTTTTGCGTCGTTGTGGGAGAAGTTTCCTCATCCACCCTCATTTAATCCGAGAATTGGCGCGCGCACGTAATTCTTCATGAACACCTTTCTCTTCGTCGCTAGACTGCTGTTCTCATGAAAAGAGCTCGGGAGTTGGCTATGAAAAAGCTGCTGATCATCGCATCCTGTGGGATAATTGTGGCCTTGGTGATTGGTGCAACGACCGAGAAATATCAATCCGAACAGTCCGCCACGACGAAAGAGCACATTTTTGATGCCAAATGTTCAGAGCCACGTGAACATGAGGCCGAGCGTTCTCCCTGCGCCATGCGCGCCATGGACACCGCGCACGCTGACATGTTTTTGTGAGACATCAAACGAAAAGTACGACGCGCATACGCTTAGCTTAGATTCTGTGGATCGACGTCGATAATTAAACGAAGCCGCTTTTTTGCAACGATATCATGCAGCGCTTTGTCCTGATGCACACGTGTGAGACTTCGATGAAGCGACGCGACGTCGGGCGCCATGACGAGACATTGGATGCGATAACGATTACTGATCTTTTCAATAGGCGATGGCACCGGCCCTAAAATGGTGACGCCACCAACATGTGCGAGAATTTTCTTGATGAGCATGCTTACGTCTTCAGCAACCATGGCATCGGGATGTTCACAGCGAATGAGCGCTGCGCGAGAAAAAGGCGGTTGCGCAAAAAGTTTGCGCGTGGCAATTTCTTCGACGACAAAATCGGCAACATTGTGATTTTCTGCGTAGCGAATGCTTGGGTGATCGGGATTAAATGTTTGAATGATAGCTTGTCCCGGCACATCACCGCGCCCCGCGCGCCCCGCTACTTGGGTCAGCAGTTGAAAGGTTTTTTCGGCGGCGCGAAAGTCCGGCATTGAAAGTGCTACGTCTGCGCAGATCACGCCGACGAGACTCACATGCAAAAAATCATGGCCCTTTGCGATCATCTGTGTGCCGATGAGAATGTCGGCCTTTCGCTCATGCATGGCGTTCAAAGTGCTTTCGAGACGCTTTTGACTGCGCACGACGTCGCGATCAAGGCGCAAGACCACGTGCTCGGAAAAAAGTGCGCGCACCTCTTCTTCGAGCCGTTCGGTGCCGAGCCCAAGGAATTTTACAGCATCGTGCTGGCAATAACGACAGACGGTTGCGGCAACTTCGCTATGTTTGCATTGATGGCACAAAAGTGTGCGCCGGTTTTGATAGTATGTCAGGCCCACGCTGCAATTTGGACAAAGAGCGGTGTGGCCACATTGGTAACACACACCAAATTTTGCATAGCCGCGCTGGTTTAAGAAGAGCAAAATTTGTTGACCTGCGGCGAGCGTTGATTTCATCGCGTCGACAAGGGGCCTCGAGATGATGCACATTTTCTGCCCGGCGGTGGTGCTCATATCGTGATCTCGGTGAGCGACGTCTCGCGAGCGCTCTTTCAAATCGATGGTGGTGACTTTGGGCATCTGCTGAGTCTTGTTGAAGCGATCGTGCAGGAAGAGATGGATCAGTTTTCCCTTCTGCGCATTCACGATACTCTCGAGTGACGGTGTTGCCGAACCGAGCACGATGCGGGCGCCTTCGTGTCGTGCGCGCCACAGCGCGAGGTCACGCGCATGATAACGCGGAGTTTCGTCCTGTTTGAGGCTGCCATCGTGTTCTTCATCGACGACGATGAGTCCTAAATCGCGCATTGGCGCAAAGAGCGCAGAGCGCGCACCGATGAGCAAGCGCGCCTGCCCGCTGAGCAGCGCAAATATCGCGTCGCGCTTTTTTGAGGGCGTGATGTTTGAGTGCATCACAAGAGCCTTAATGTTGAGCGCCTTTTGCACGCGCTCTACGAGCTGCGGCGTCAACGAGATTTCCGGCACCAAAAAGACAACGGAGCGTCCTTCCTTCAATGTTTGATAGGCAGCGCTGATATAGACATGGGTCTTGCCGGATCCGGTGACGCCCTCGAGCAGAAATGAGCCTTCGCGTTTGGCCATGATCGCCGAAAGCGAACGTAGTTGTTCTTCGGTGAGAACAACCGTGGGCTCTTTAAGCGAGGCGAGCGTAAATGGAACAGCGCGGGATGGCTTTTCGTTGCGCGGTACGGCGAGGTGAAGCGTAGGACCAAGCGGATTAAAATAATAATTTGCGCAAAATTGAAGAAGGGCGAGTTGCTCCTTGGTGAGCACTGGCTCGTCGTCGATAATTTCAAGGATGTCTTTGATGACGACGCCCTCGCCCAAATCGTGTTTTGCCTCACCGACGATCACGCCGGTTTCGGGCCTGCCGCGAAACGTGACCTTGACCCTCTTGCCAAGCAATAGGTCGATCGCCTCATCGGAGACGAGACGATAGGTAAAAACGCCGCCATTGTGGGTGACGCGCAGGGCCACCAACACGAATTTTTCCATAATCCATCTTAAGTTTGCGAGAAAAAACCAATTTTATTTTCACTGCCCCAAATAGGATTTGCGCCAAGTTTTTGATAGGGGTGTCTTGATCTAGTCTTCGAATCTGTAATTAGAAATGTTGGATCAAGTTTTTTACCTTTAGGGAGCGAACGATGGCTGTGGAGCTCAAACCAGGTAAGGTCACGCAAGTGATCGGGCCCGTAGTGGATGTGGAATTTGAAGCAGGTGCGCTGCCGGCGCTATTGACCGCCATTACGGTCACCAACAAAAGTCTGAGCGACAA
This sequence comes from uncultured Myxococcales bacterium, assembly GCA_964602645.1. Lineage (GTDB taxonomy): Bacteria > Myxococcota > UBA727 > UBA727 > JABDBI01. The sequence goes on along the minus strand of CAZRSD010000071.1, from coordinate 1,079 downwards.
AAGCGACAATCTCGTGCTCGAAGTCGCGCAGCACCTTGGTGAGAACACCGTACGGTGCATCGCGATGGATGCGACTGAGGGCCTCGTCCGCAATACCGTAGCAAAAAATACCGGCGCGCCCATCAAAGTGCCCGTCGGCAAAGAAACGCTTGGCCGCATTCTCAACGTGATTGGCGAGCCCATCGACGAACAGGGTCCGGTTAACGCGAAAAACACGCTACCGATTCACCGTAAGCCGCCCGAATTTTCTGAACAAAGCACCGAAGTGTCAGTGCTTGAAACGGGCATCAAGGTTATCGACTTGCTCGCGCCGTATTCGCGCGGTGGTAAAATTGGTTTGTTCGGTGGCGCCGGCGTCGGCAAAACTGTTTTGATCATGGAGCTCATTAACAACATCGCTAAAGGACACGGTGGTTTGTCTGTGTTTGCTGGTGTGGGTGAGCGTACTCGCGAAGGTCGCGACCTTTACAATGAAATGATCGAGTCCGGCGTTATCAAATGGGACGAAAAAAATAATTGCGTTGTGCCGAGTGAAAGCAAAGTATCGTTGATCTATGGCCAGATGAATGAGCCACCGGGTGCGCGTGCACGCGTTGCGCTTTCGGGCCTCACTGTTGCTGAAAACTTCCGCGACAATTTTGGTCAAGACGTATTGCTCTTTGTCGACAACATTTTTCGTTTCACACAAGCAGGTTCAGAAGTTTCGGCGCTCCTCGGCCGGATTCCTTCCGCCGTGGGTTATCAGCCAACCCTCGCCACTGAAATGGGTGAGTTGCAAGAGCGCATCACAACCACGAAAAAGGGCTCGATCACCTCGGTGCAAGCGATTTACGTGCCCGCCGACGACTTGACCGACCCGGCTCCCGCAACAGCATTTGCTCACTTGGATGCAACGACCGTGTTGAGTCGCTCGATCGCCGACTTGGGTATTTACCCGGCGGTGGATCCGCTCGACTCCTCGTCACGAATTTGAGCTCTGAAGTTGTTGGTGATGAGCACTACCAAGTTGCCCGCCGCGTTCAATCGGTGTTGCAGCGTTATAAAGAACTGCAAGACATCATCGCGATTCTCGGTATGGA
>CAZRSD010000070.1:0-8205 GCA_964602645.1 uncultured Myxococcales bacterium | reverse complement strand
GGGCGCCGACAAAAACACGCTGCGCACGTTGCGGCAAAAGATGCAGATCATTTTTCAAGATCCCTTTGCATCACTGAATCCGCGCATGACTGTCGGCAATATTATTGAAGAAGCACTCATCATTCATAAATTTGGCAAGAGTAAAGCTGAGCGACAAGAACGGGTCATGGAACTCTTGAGCCTGGTTGGTTTGCGCACCGAATCGGTGACACGCTATCCGCATGAGTTTTCTGGTGGCCAACGTCAACGTATTGGCATTGCGCGGGCGCTCGCCGTAAACCCCGAGTTTCTTGTTTGCGACGAGCCGATTTCTGCACTCGATGTTTCGATTCAAGCGCAGATCATTAACCTCATGCAGGATTTGCAGTATCGCCTCGGCTTAACCTATTTGTTCATCGCGCACGATCTGCATGTGGTGCGCCATATCGCATCGCGCATCGCGGTAATGTATCTGGGCAATATCGTTGAGATCGGTGATGCGAAAACCATTTATGATAATCCCAAACACCCCTATACCCAAGCCCTGCTAAGTGCGGTGCCGGTGCCAGACCCCACTAAAAAATCGAAGCGCATTCTCTTAAGTGGCGAAGTGCCAAGTCCTATCAATCCACCGTCGGGCTGTAAATTTCATCCGCGTTGCCCGTACGTAAAGCAGGTGTGCAAAGAAACGCGGCCTGAGCTCGTTACTATTGGCAAGAAACAAGAGGTTGCCTGCTATCTTTACCAATAGCGTCGGGTGTGTCGTTTATCTTGGCAAACAACTGCGATGTTTTGGGTTGAAGGCGACGTATTGATGACTCACACGATAGTCGCCGACCAAGCTCTCGGCAACAATTGCGCTGATGGGAACGAATTGAAGGTCCTGGCTCAAGGCCGGGGCACGTTGTCTCAACACTAAAACCCAACGTATTTGAGCAAACGTTTAAACCAGCCGAGTCGTTCAATCGATTCGGCGGTCACGAGATCGATTTCTGTCATCGATTGCCCGAGACTTGCGATGAGTTTGCCGCCACGCGCTCCCTGGGCGACTGGCGCTATCAGCGGCATGTAGAAGACAGGATTTAAAGAAACCTTGTCTTGTTCAGACCGCAGCATGACCATGTAGAGATCGTTTGCAGCGATAAGCGGGACGGTGTCTTTCACCCCGGTATCAACCTTGGCCGCTTTCTCAACGATGTCACCTTTTTTCACAACGTATTTGCCAACGAAATTGCCCTTAGCCCAACCCATGAGTTTGCGCGCTTCGTCGGCACGTGCCTGCATGGTTGGCAATCCGTTGATGACGAGGATGTAGCGCTGCGTGCCATCGACGCAGCTTGCGGTGACGCCGAAGCCGCCGGCATCGGTATGGCCGGTTTTGATACCGTCACAGCCAATGTTGTCATAAAGGAGCGGATTGCGATTGCCTTGCTTGATGCCGTTATACGTGAACTCTTTTTCTTGATTGACGCCGTAAAATTTATGGTGATTCCTGATAGTGGCGACGGCGAGCTTCGCAAGGTCACGCGCGGTGCTATAGTGGCCTTCTTCGTGCAGGCCGCTCGCATTCTTAAAGTGCGATGCCGTCATGCCAAGCTGTGCTGCCATGAGATTCATTTCGGCAGCAAAACCCTCTTCACTGCCGGTTATGCCTTCAGCAGCGACGATACTTGCGTCATTGCCCGACTGAATGGCTATGCCGCGATGCAGATCAGCAACCTTTACTTTGTCGCCAACGTGCACGAACATCTTCGATCCTTGCGTGCGCCACGCTTTTTCGCTCACCAAAAATTCCGTCTCATTGGTGATTTGCCCTTTGATGATTTTTTCTTCGAGCAGATACGTGGTCATCATTTTAGTCATAGAAGAGGGCGCCATTTGTTCATCGGCATTTTTTTCAAGCAGGACTTTGCCCGACACAAAATCGATCAAGAGTGCTTGTTTGGCTGCGACCGGAATTTTCGATGCGCCCGCATAGACTAAAACATTTTCGTAATTCTCTGGCACATCAACTGGCTTTGCGTTTTCCTTTTTTGCTTTTTGGGGCGCCTTTGCAAGTGCTGCTGGCGTGCACGTAATCATGAGCGCAAGCAGCCACACAACATACCGTTTCATTTCGTTCTCCTCAATCTTCCGCACATTATACTTCGTAGTCATTCGCCATAACACAAGTCCGAAAAATAGTCATGAAGCGCCTGCGATCTGGTTTGCTGAGCAGCGCGAAATTAGCCTGCGAAATTGTACACCATCACCGTTTCCGCTGGTGATTTGTTTGGTGCAAGCCCACTCTTATCAGCAATGTTTAAGGAACGATCAAACGGGCGTAATTGTATAAGAGTTAATACCAGTCTCTACCTGATCACCCTAGAAGGTGATAGCGCTTTAGGCGGAATCTCTACGTAAAGGCGCTCTCATGATCTTGTCTGATTCGGAAATAAGTCGAGAAATCGAAAATAAAAACATCGTTATTGAGCCGTTTCGCCGAGAAGCACTCGGCTCTAACAGCTATGATGTGCATTTGGGCAAGACGCTCGCTGTCTACGACGTAGACGTACTTGACGCGCGCGCGAAAAATCCGATTCGTTATTTTGAGATTCCGCCTGAAGGTTTTGTGCTCAAGCCTGATCAACTCTATTTGGGTGTTACCGAAGAATATACCGAAACGTTACGCCACGTGCCGTTTCTCGAGGGCAAATCGAGTGTCGGCCGGCTTGGTATCGACATTCATGCAACGGCGGGCAAAGGCGACATCGGTTATAAAAACTACTGGACGCTCGAGATTTCTGTCAAGCTGCCCGTGCGTGTTTATGGAGGCATGCCTATCGGTCAGCTGATTTATTTCGAAGCAAAAGGCGATTGTATCAATCCCTACCATCAAAAACATTCGGCTAAATACAACGACGTGACGCCGAGGCCAGTAGAATCGCAAATGTGGCGCAACTTCACCGAGGGGTAAACTCATGTTTCACAGGGTGCTGGTGGCTAATCGTGGCGAAATTGCGCGACGCATAATTCGCACGCTGAACCGCTTGGGCATAGAGTCAGTGGCTGTTTACAGCGAGGCTGACAAGAGTGCTGTGTATCTGAAAGAAGCAACCCACTCGATCTGCATTGGGCCAGCAGCGGCGAAGGAGAGCTATCTGCTTGAGGATGCCCTGCTAGAAGCAGCCCTCATGACGCAGAGTGAGGCGCTTCATCCAGGCTTTGGCTTTCTGTCGGAAAACGCGTTGTTTGCCGAGCGGTGTCGTCAGCAAAAACTCTGTTTCATTGGTCCATCCTCGCGCATGATCACGCTTATGGGTGATAAGGCGCGCGCGCGCGAAACGATGGCGTCATGCGGTGTGAAAACACTTTCGGGCTCGAAGGGTATCGTGTGCGATGTTGTCGATGCGTACGCGCGTGCTGATGAAGCAGGCTTTCCGATTTTGCTTAAGGCGCGTGCAGGTGGCGGCGGCAAAGGCATGCGCTTGGTGCAAAAGCCAGACGAGCTCGACGCTGCATTTAAAGAGGCACAATTAGAAGCGCAGTCCGCATTTGGCGACGGCGGCTTGTATGTGGAAAAATTTATCACTAACGCCCGTCATATTGAGTTTCAAGTGTTGGGTGATTCCTACGGTAATGTCGTCGTGCTCGGAGAGCGCGAATGTTCTATTCAACGCAAGAATCAAAAGCTCATTGAAGAAGCGCCCGCAAATGGCTTGTCGTTGCACAAGCGTGAGGGTGCAACGCGGATTATCACGCGTGCAATGAAGGAGCTCGGCTACCAAAATGCCGGCACCGTTGAGTTTTTGCTCGCGCCCGACGGTGAACTCTATTTTATGGAGATGAATACCCGGATTCAAGTTGAGCATCCGGTCACCGAATTTATTTTTGGCGTCGATATTGTTGAGTGGCAACTGCGCATCGCGTGTGGCGAAAAGCTCACGCTTACGCAAGATAATCTACGTATGACCGGTGCTGCGATTGAATGCCGTATCAACGCTGAAGACCCGATGAATAATTTTTTGCCGAGCCCCGGCGTTATCGACAAACTCACGCTGCCTACCGTGCACGAGGCGTTGCGTGTTGAAACCCATATCGAGACAGGCTATCGCATCACACCATATTATGACTCGATGCTCGCGAAGGTGGTAGCCTACGGCGCAACACGCGACGAGGCCATTGAAACGTTGCGTCGGGCTCTTGCCGAATTGCGCGTCGAGGGTGTGCACACGACAACGGATTTTCAACGGGCGATTTTGGGAAGTGCCGCGTTTCGCAGCGGTACCTACGATTGCTCATTTGTGGAAAAAAATCTTTCGCAGTTGCTCGTGCAGCCTGGCCCATAGCGTGCTGCACGGTAGGGAGTGGGGACATGGCAAAATTGTTGCTTGAGCCCATCGGAACGCCAATAAGTTTGCACGATGCGTCGTTTCAAAAAAATAGCGAAGCATTAGCTCTGCTCGAGCAGCAATTGGCAGAGCGCCGGCGCGTGGTTGCCGAGGGGTGGGGCGCGACGTATCAGGAGCGCGTCAAGGCAAAACGTAAAATGACGGCGCATGCGCGCGTAGTGGCGCTTGCAGACGATGTTCGCGACATTCTCTACCTCAATACCTTTGTTAACGACGGTCGCCAATTTGGCGACGATGTCAGCAAGAAGGCGGCACCGAATGCTGGCGTGATCACGGCGTTTGTTCGGAGCGAGAAGCGCTGGATCATGGTGATAGCCAACGATAATACCGTTGCGTCTGGATCGTGGTGGCCAAAGACGCCTGAAAAAATTATTCGCGCGCAGGAGATAGCGCTTAATCTGCGCATAGCGGTTGTATACTTGGTCGATTGCTCCGGGCTCTTCTTGCCCGAGCAAGGCACAACCTTCCCCGGCAAAACCGGCGCGGGGCACATTTTCAAAATGAATAGCCTACTCAGCCATCACGGCGTGCCGCAAATCGCGGGGGTGTGTGGTGACTGCATTGCTGGCGGTGGCTACATGCCGATCATCTCTGATCGCGTCTACATGACCGAGCAAGCGTATATGGTGATCGCGGGCGCCGCACTCATTCGCGGGGCGAAGAGTCAACATTTGAGTTCGCATGACATCGGTGGTCCGCATGTGCACGTGCATTTGTCGAACTGCGCTGATGAGCGTGTTCCCGACGACGAAGCGTTGCTCGCAAAGATTCGCGAAGAGTTGCGGCGTTTACCGTCGTCGGCTGTCGATTATTATCGCGGCGGGGTCTTGCCCGCCGATCCGCGTTTCGCACCCCGTGAGCTTTCCGGTATTGTGCCTGCTTGTCCTCGAGAAAGTTACGACATGCGCGAAGTCTTGGCCCGCTTGATCGACCATAGTCTTTTTCATGAATTTGAACCCGATAATGGGCAAGAAGTCATCTGTGGCCTCGCGCGAATCTCGGGCCTCTACGTTGGTTTCTTGGCAAACTCGCTCGGTCTCTTTGCGCACCCTGAGCGAGTGGGGCAAGAGCGGCCCGGTGGTATTTTGTATCGCGAAGGCGTGAAGAAGCTTTCGCGCTTTTGCCGCACCTTGAATGACGACGGCATTCCGATGATATGGCTTCAGGATGTGTCGGGTTTTGATGTGGGGACCGAGGCTGAACGGCAGGGCTTGCTCAGTTATGGCTCGAGTCTCATCTATGCAAACTCCACGCATAAAACGCCAATGATGACGGTATTGCTGCGCAAAGCATCGGGCGCTGGCTATTACGCAATGGCTGGCATGCCTTATGATCCGATTCTGCAAATCGCAACGACGGTGTCTCGCCTTGCGGTAATGGAAGGGCAGACGCTCGCGATAGGTGCGTTTCATACCAAGCTCGACGACGATTTTAATATCGCAACGAAGGACGACAGAGAACGTAAGGCGATAGAGCGCGGCATGGCTGAAGTGAGCGCGCGCATTGAGCACGACATGGATCCATACAAGGCGGCATCGCAAATGGATACCGACGAGATTGTGACGATGGCAGAGATGCGCGACTACCTTTGTTGCTTTGCCGAGAGCGCGTATCAGACCGTCGGTTATCGGCGGGTGAAGAATCCGCGCATTTGGTCGCTATATGATCAGGTATCGTACTAGCCATGGTCGCCGGTGGAGGTGTTATGGCGCTGTCTTCTCTCGAATGTGCAATCTTGAGGCAAGGCGATCGCGTTGTCGTTTTGAGCCCCATCATTGGGCGCGCAACACTCACGGTGGCGACGGATGATGTGATTTCGCCTGGCCACATCATCGGAGAAATGTGGCGCCTCAATAAACGTTTCACCTTAAAATTGCCTGATGATTGCTTTGGTAGGATCGTGCTCATGAAAGGGTGCGATCGCATGATGCCATTTGGCTACGGCGAGCCAATGTTTGAGTTCGAGGAGATTGCGTCTTACGTGCGGCACGACGATGCGCGCAAAAGCACGGCGATAAAGCCTGCAGCGTCGGTGGATGCGCCGATGGATGGCATGTTCTATCTTGCGCCGTCTCCGAAAGATCCGCCCTACGTCAAAGTTGGCGACGTCATTGCACCAGGTCAGACCATCGGTTTGATCGAAGTTATGAAGTGTTTTTATCCGCTGAAATATCAGGGCCGCGAACGTGTCAAAATTGTCGACATCAAAGTGAAGTCAGCAAGCCCAGTGAGCTTAGGTGCCCCGATCTTGATCCTAGACGAAGGCTAGGTGTTCGCCGCGTTTCTAAAACGCATCGCTGAAAAGTGGCGCTAAACCCGATAGATGCCTGCGCCCCACACAAAACCGGCTCCAATGGCGAGCATGACGATGTTGTCACCCGTCTTAAGTTGCCCTGCGCGATTAGCCTCGTCGTAGGCGAGCATGAGTGATGCGGCGGAAGTATTGGCGCAGCGATCAAGATTGATGAGGAAGCGATCGAGCGGCATGTCGAGACGTTTTGCGATAGCTTCGATGATGCGCAGATTAGCTTGGTGCGGCACCACGAACGCGACGTCGCTCGCCTTGATGTTATTGTCGGCGAGGATTTTCTCGACAGCATCGCATACGGCGCGTACGGCGAATTTGAAGGTTTCGCGACCATTCATAATGATCTTGTCTTGGCGCTGCTCGATGTTCTCGCACGTGAGTGGAGATCGCGAGCCGCCTTGGGGTATCCAAATAATTTTTTGCGCTTCTCCGTCGGCATAGAGATCGAAATCGATAAAGCCTGATGTAGCTGACTCGGTCGCCGTGAGCACGGCGGCTGATGCGCCATCGCCAAAGAGCACGGCGGTATTGCGGTCTTTCCAATCGACGATCGACGACATGATTTCCGATGTTACGACGAGGATGTTCCGATAGGTGCCACTGCGAATGAAACTATCGGCGACGCTTAGGCCATAGATCGATCCTGAGCAGGCTGCTGCAAGATCGAAGGCGGGAACGTTTTTAGCGCCGAGAGCAGCCTGAATGAGGCATGCATTGGTGGGAAGGCGATAGTCCGGCGTGATGGTCGCCGTGATGATGAGATCAAGCTCGCGTGCCTCTATGCCCGCCATCGCAAGCGCCTTTTTCGAAGCTTCTATGCCCATGAACGAACAGGTTTCTTCTTTGTTTGTGTCGGCAACGTAGCGCTGGCGAATACCGGTGCGCGTGGTGATCCATTCATCAGACGTATCGAGTGTCTGCGAAAGATCATCGTTGGTAATTAATTTGGGGGGAAGGTAGCCGCCGGTTCCGATAATTTTGCTGCGCATGATGGGCCTTTATTTAATTCGACCTCCACGCAATGACAAATTGCGCGAAAAAACGCAACGGCGGTGGTGAAGGAGGCATTATCCCCTCACCGTATTTTCGTAACGACAGAAGGGGTGCTACCACAGATGCAGGCGCACGGAACGACAGAAGGGTCGGAGGCCCGGCTGAAGGTCGAGGGCGTTTGGGTTGGCAAATTGGGGAAGATCGCAAGAGTCCACAATTAAAAACTGCCGATTCTCGGCCAAAGCCAAAAATCAGCAGTCTTTCTGACGAAGTCAGCAGGGGGACTAGAATCCGCCCATGCCACCCATGCCGCCCATACCACCCATGCCGCCACCAGCAGGTGCGTGAGCGTGGTCATCTTTGTCCTTCGGCTTGTCAGCAATCATCGCTTCCGTTGTCAACAACAACGAAGCAACAGATGCTGCATTTTGAAGTGCGGTTTTAGTTACTTTAGTTGGGTCGATAACGCCAGCTTTGTAAAGATCTTCGAATGTTTCAGTCAATGCGTTGAAACCTTCGCCGCCTTTTGCGTTG
>CAZRSD010000069.1:5614-8239 GCA_964602645.1 uncultured Myxococcales bacterium | reverse complement strand
CACGAGGGCGCGCTCAACATGTGAAGGCACCACGACCACCACGTGTTCACGCAAAAGTGCGTTGACGAGATCCGTTGTTTCTTGTTGTGCTGCAGTCAAATCGTCGCCCCAGAGTTCATGATCCCAGGGCCATGCAAGCCAGATAGTTTTATTTTTGCGCCATTCCGCCGGTCGACAATACATAGGCACCGCCTTTCTTGCGCTGATTTTGCGCAAGCGTATTGCAATGTCAAGCGATAAATTACGATGCCGCGCAGGTACCTACAGTACAGCTATTGGTGCAGCAATCGGTATCAATGGTATTGCCGTCGTCACATTGCTCATTTCGCGTGGTTATACCATTACCGCACACTTCTCGTTCGCAGAAACGTGAACAGCCGTCATCGTCTACATCATTGCCATCGTCGCATTCTTCCTTTGGGTCGATTACTTTATTACCGCACACTTCGTAGAGGCAACATGGTGAGCAACCATCGCCGGGCTCGAGGTTACCATCATCGCATTGTTCATTTTCATCAATGCATTTATTACCGCAGCGTTCAAAATCGCAACGATGGTTGCAGCCATTGCCATCTTCGGTGTCGCCGTCATCGCATTCTTCATTCTTTTCTAGCACACCGTTACCGCATACAGGAAATTCGCAGAGAACGTTGCAGCCGTCGGTATTGTCATCATTACCATCGTCACATTGTTCGTGAAAATCCACGTGACCATTGCCACAAACGCCATACGGAATACTCGGACCTTGAATATAGTTGTCATCGAAGAAATCATCGTCGGTCGGTATCGGTGGTGCTGCAGGAAATGGACTGGGACCAGTTGGCAAAAAATCGATAGGGGCCGTTGTTACTTTGCCCGCATCGCCGAGTCGATTTTTGGCCTTGTTGGTTTCAGGCGGCTTATCACTGGGCGCTTCAGAGATGGTCTCAAAGCGGGATGAACTGGATTTCGCCACATTTCCGCGCAACAAATCGCCAGTGTTTTGATCGCAGGAAATGGACAGCACACCCACCGAACTAACGAGCAAAATTTGCAACCACTGATTTGAGCCCATAGTATCTCATCTCATCTTTAAGCGATACCAAAGGCTAACACACAAAAAACATCGACTGTAATTTTTCACAACGACATGAATTTGCTTTTTTGTATATTTTTTTTATATGCGAGATGACACGTCGTTCTTCGTCAGCAAATCTCTATCCCCCACGAGAAATATGAGAAACTCCAGGCTAACGCGAAAACGTCACGTCGCCCGCGCGCACTACCATTTCACCATTTTCATGACGAACTACTAGTGCACCATCTTCATCAAGACGCACGGCGCGTCCGTGCACGGCGCCATCAGCTTGCGACACGACTACGTCTTTGCCTAATGTCTCACAAAAGACGCTATAAGACGCAAGCAAGCGCCCGGCAAAATTATATTGTCCGACGTTTGCAATGATTCGATCGAAGTGGGGCAAGATCGCCGAGAGACAAGCGGCACGGGTGATTCCTGGCTTATAACCCGCAAGTGTTGCGCTGTGCGGCACGCTTTCGCGAATCTCGTCGTGCTGCACAATATTGAGCCCGATACCGATGACTGTTGCGGCAAGCGTATTTTCTTGAAAGACGTTGTCCACTAAAATGCCGCCTACTTTGCGAAAGTCGCCACAATAGGAAAGCGTTGCCGCACCTTGCAATTTTGGCACAATGATATCATTGGGCCATTTGAGTTTTACCGGTATGCCGAGTGAAAGAAGGCCTTCGGCGACCGCAACCGCCGGCAGCAACGAGATGAGCGCCCAATTGCGCGGAACATGCGGCGAGCGCAAGAGAATTGACATCGCGATGTCGCCTTCTTTCATAAACCATGTTCTCTTGAGTCTGCCACGCCCGACGGTTTGCAGCGCCGCAATCACGACCGAACCATCGGTTTCACCCGATTTTTCATAGTGCAACATTACATCATTGGTTGACAACACTTCGTGAAGAGCGCGGCCATAGTTCAGAACCGTAAGGCCGGCAAGCGCATTTTTGAGCTCGCGCTCAAGTTTGATATCGTGATTTTCCTGCGTCATGAAAAGGTTCATAAGTCATGCACGGTAGGTGTACAAGGCATAAAACGTAATGCTCCAGCGGTTAGCTTAATGACAACGCTCATGCGAATTGCAAGGAATGGCGATGGCATTTACGACAATTCTTGGTACCGAGACGTTTCGTTTTAGCACGCTCAAAGAGGTTCTCGCGAAAGCATCACCTGCTCGTTCCGCCGACTTTCTGGCAAGTATCGCCGCGAGCTCCGCGGTGGAGCGCATCGCTGCACAAATCGTGCTCGCTGATATTCCACTCAAAGATTTTCGTGCACATGAAATTATCAGTGGCGATATCGACGAGGTGAGCAGACTCATTGATAAACAATTCGATGAGTTTGCGTTTCGCGAAATTGCCCATCACACCGTCGGCTCCTTGCGCGATTGGCTCCTCGCTTACTCTACGACAACAGACGACCTTACGCGCATCCGCTTTGCGCTCACGCCCGAGATGGTTTCCGCAACCGCCAAAATTATGCGCAATCAAGATCTCATTGCGGTAGCAAAAAAATCCTCCGTGGTAACACGTTTTCGCACGACGATGGGACTCACA
>CAZRSD010000069.1:0-5604 GCA_964602645.1 uncultured Myxococcales bacterium | reverse complement strand
CGGTGTTCGCCTCCAACCTAATCATCCCACCGATGACAAGCGCGGCATAGCCATTAGCATTATCGATGGCCTCGTATTGGGTGCCGGCGATGCGCTCATCGGCGTTAATCCTGCAACCGACAATCCGAGCCATCTTCACGAGCTCTTGACGCTCATCAAACAATTGCGCGACAAGCTCGCAATACCAACGCAATCGTGCGTGCTCGCGCATGTCACCACGCAAATTGAGCTTATGAAGCGTGGCTCGCCTATCGATTTGGTATTTCAATCTATCGCCGGCACTGAGCTCACCAATGAGAGTTTCGGTATCAACCTTGCACTCTTGCAAGAAGCAAATGAGATGGCACGCGAGCTGCACCACGACGAAGGCATTGAGCACGTTATGTATTTCGAAACTGGCCAGGGCAGCGCACTTTCAGCGCGTGGCCATCACGACGTGGATGCGCAAACATGCGAGACACGTGCCTACGCGGTCGCTCGTGAGTTCTCCCCGTTCTTGGTGAACACCGTGGTCGGCTTCATTGGACCCGAATATCTGTACGACGGCAAACAAATAATTCGTGCGGGCCTTGAAGACCATTTTGCCGCAAAGTTGCTCGGCGTGCCGATGGGTTGCGACGTGTGCTACACCAATCACGCCAACGCCGATCAAAATGACATGGATAATTTGCTCACCCTGCTCGGCGTCGCCGGGTGCAATTTTGTCATGGGCATTCCTGGAGGCGACGACATCATGCTCAATTATCAATCGACATCATTTCATGATGCGCTCTATGTGCGCTCGGTACTCGGCGTGAAGCCAGCACCCGAATTTCTTGATTGGCTGGTCGCCATGGACATTATGGATCGAAGCCTGTCTATCAAAGATCACAACTTGAAACTTCTCGACATGGTGCACCATGAGCTTTGATCCATTTCGCCTTTACACGCAAGCGCGCATTGGCCTCGGCAGTCACGCACCGGCATTGCCCACAAAGGCCTGGCTCGAGTTCGCCTATCACCACGCATGCGCCATCGACGCAGTCCATATGCCGTGGCGAATTGACGAGTGCGCTTTGGTATTGGCAGAACGAGGTTTCCAATCGCTCGTGCTCAAAACCGCTGTTTCTCGTCGTGATGAATATCTCATGCGCCCCGATTTAGGTCGCGTTCTCGATCCACAGTCCGAACGCATACTGAGCTCCCATGCGTCCGAGAACCACAACGTCGTTGTGCTCATTTCAAATGGCTTATCGAGCAGTGCTGTCGATAATCATCTCATGCCCTTTTTAAACGAACTTCTTGTCGCGCAGAAGAAAGAAAACATTGCGGTCTGGTCGCCATTCTTACTCGCCGATAATAGTCGTGTCGGTTTGATCGATCACGTGGGCGCTATACTAAAACCGTCTGTGGGCATCGTTATCATCGGTGAGCGGCCCGGTTTGTCTGCACCTGACAGCTTAGCGGTCTATCTCACCTATCAACCACAAGCAGGACTGACGGATGCTTCACGCAATTGCATTTCGAATATTCGTCCGCCACATGGCCTTTCATATAGCGATGCTGCTGCAAAGACACGTTTTCTTGTCGTCGAATCGCTGAAGCGCAAACTTTCTGGCGTGAGCCTAAAAGAAGAAGCTGATAACGCAGGATACAAAAGTACTTGTCTAACTAATTGCGAATAAGAATTTTTTTCGTGCGCGAATGTTCGCCATGCACAATGATCACGCGCGACTTCGCTGTTTCAAAAAATGCTGCGAGCAATTCGCGAACTCGCTCATTCGCCGCACCTTCCACCGCGGGAGCGCGAACGCTCAGCACTATTTCGGACGCTTCATTGATTTCGAGTTTTTCTGTCGCGGCGTTTGGTTTTGTTTTGATGACGACGATGAGGCCATCATTATCCATAGTGCCACGCGCTACGACATCGTTGCGATTACAACGCGCTATGAGTTTTGATTTAGCCATATCACGTCACGTACAGCAAAAGGCCCTTCAAATAATTCGATTGCGGACAAAACACCGACACCGGATGATCAACGCCCTGTGACACTTCGCGCACGATGCGCACGTCACGTTGCGCATCTTTTGCTGCAGCAAAAATTATCTTCTTAAACAAATCTTGATCAATGTGCTGCGAGCACGAAAACGTAAAGAGCAAACCATCTCCACGAATCGCCTTCATTGCAAGCAGGTTAATGTCTTTGTAGCCTCGTGATGCACGCATGACGGCCTTGGCTGATTTCGCAAATGCAGGCGGATCGAGGATGATAAAATTGTATTCATCCTTGGTGAGATTGCGCAAATAGTTGAAGCAATCAGCCACTATGGTTCGATGTACCGACGAGAGATGATTTTTTGCGATGTTCTTTTCCGCAAGTGCCAATGCTGGTTTAGAAATATCCAATGATGTTACCGATGCTGCACCACCCTGGGCTGCATATACGCTAAAGCCGCCTGTGTAGCAAAATGCGTCGAGTACATCGCGCCCTTCTGAAAGCGTTTGCACAAGGTAACGATTGTCGCGCTGATCAAGAAAATGCCCGGTCTTTTGCATTTCGCCAATGTCGACGAAAAACGTCAAATTATTCTCTATAAACGATGATGTCTCGCCATGTCCCACGAGCCAACGGCTTTCGTTCTTAAACGTTGTATCGTAAAAAATCCGTGTTACGCCACACGCCTTGGCGAGAAAGTCACCGAGCACCGGTATCACAGGGTCTAGGCCTGGATTGGAGAGCTGAATACTTGCGCTTTCATGATACACGTCGACAACGAGGCCCGACAACAAATCGCCTTCGCCGTGAATCAGGCGAAAACCATTGGTCGCTTTGCTAGGCAGACCGAGTGTCTTGCGCAGGTCGAGCGCATCGACAAAACGTTGGTACCACCATGCATCGTCGATGACCGCGTCTTTGTCAAACGAAAAGAGACGACACACTAAGCCGTCGTTGCAGCACCAATGGCCATGTGCAAGAAACGCGCCTTGAGTGTCGAGGATGGTCACGACATCGCCAACGACGATAGTTTGATCAATTTTTTTGATAGCGCCGGAAAAAACCCACGGGTGACGATTCAAGACCGCCTTTTCTTTACCTGACTTTAATACAACTGATTTCATCGATCTACTCATCGTGCGAGGCTATCAGTCTCATAGCGTCGTTGAAAAGGGGCTCGTCAATAGTTGCGGTATGGGCACAGAAGCGTTGCTAGGCACAGGTATCACCATTCAGGCGCATCACCGATCGCGACATTGCGATTCGCGGCGTTGCGAAGGCAAATGCCTCGCTGACATGGAAGTGCGCGAATCTTTGTGCGAAAGTGTTGCGTGAAATTTGTCATTTACTACTGTGACAAGGAATACTCTGCAATCGTTTGGAAGTTTACTCTAAACACAAAGATTGGAGGACAGATGTCACGGGTGAGCAGATCCTTTGTCTTGATTGTGACATTCGTTGGTTTTCTTCACGCAGCAGGTAAACAGAAAAAAGATTCACTTGATGATGTGTTCGACGCTCAGTGCGCTGCATTGAGGGTACCATATCTCGATCTTTCCAACGCTGAGGTTGCACGAAGGCTCTACGAAAAAGCCTATATCTTAAATTTCGATCAAAAATGGCAAGAAGCGGAAGTGGCGTCGCAGTGTGCGGCAAGCCTCTTTCTTGGACAGCGTCGTTGGCTGATTGAAGCGAAAGATCTCATCAACTAAAAGAACAACCGTGCCCATGATGAATGGGCACGGTGTGGAAAACAGCTTGAGCACCTTTCGAGCGAGCATACCAAATTATTCCCCAAGTCAAACAGCGGGTCTTGCCAGCGGCGCCTTATTTCGCCAAGCTAGGGTGTATTTTGAGAACATTAGGACGCGGCTATGAAATACATTTTCCAGTGCGAGAAATTGGTGCGGGATCGCATTCCCGATTTGATTGCAGAGCCAGGTAATACGGTCATTGTGGAAACGTTAGACCACAAAGCCCATATTTTAGCACTCAAAAACAAACTCAGAGAAGAAGCTGAAGAAGTCGCCTACGCAAACACGCGTGAGCAAATCATCGAGGAGATAGCTGACATAAAAGAAGTGCTCGACGCACTTATTCTGAAGATGGCCATCGACCGCAATGAAATTGAAGACATTAAGCGCAAGAAGAGCCTCAAAAATGGCGGCTTTGATCGCGGGCTCTTTTTGAAAACGATCGAGGCGCCGATTGAGTCCTCAGTCGCACAACATTTTTTGAAAGACAC
This sequence comes from uncultured Myxococcales bacterium, assembly GCA_964602645.1. GTDB lineage: Bacteria > Myxococcota > UBA727 > UBA727 > JABDBI01. Next base: position 1,383 of record CAZRSD010000069.1, on the reverse strand, counting down.
AGTGCGTTACCCAGCTCATCAAATCGGCGAGTAGCGGCGCGTTCGCATGCGGACTGCTTTGATGGTCTTGACCCTTGTGTCTAGGCGTTTACTCTCGGCCTTTACCGTGCTCAGCCGTCAGTGAAGGTAACTAAGACAGGTGCCATGAATGAGTAAGCCATTAATTCTCGTTAGTAATGACGACGGTTTTTCTTCGATGGGCATTAATGCCCTAATGCGCGCGCTTGCGCCCATAGGAGAAGTAGTCGTCGTGGCCCCTCTTACCGATCAAAGCGCTATTTCACACGCTATTTCACTCAACCGTCCGCTGCGATTGTTGCAACAGCCATCAGTTTTTGAGGATGGACAGGAAGTTCGTGTGTTTAGTGTTGACGGCACACCCACTGATTCGGTATACATGGGCGTGCACCACGTACTCAAAGGACGCTTGCCTGATCTTGTGGTTTCAGGCATCAATCACGGCGCCAATCTTGGCTATGATGTGCTTTACTCGGGCACGGTGTCAGCGGCGATGGAAGCATCTATGCTTGGTATCACGTCGGTGGCGGTATCGCTTGTGTCAACGCACGGTTTCAATTTCGAAAAAGCGGCAGAGTTCACCAGGAGTTTTTGCGAGGGTATTCTCTTATCAAGCTGGCCGCGCGCGACGCTCTTCAATGTGAATATTCCAAAGCGCGTTCTTGATTTGGATTTTGCCGTAACCCGTCTTGGTCATCATGAATACACGTCGCAAGTCACCGAACGACAGGATCCTCGAGGCCACAGCTACTATTGGATCGGCGGCACCTGGAGCGGTTATCAAGATTTGGCGGGCACCGATTGCCGTGCGATTGCGCAAGGACACATTTCTGTTACGCCGATGACGCTCAATCTCACCTGCGATCCGTTGCTTCAGGAGCTTATGAACGTGAAGGCTACCGTAAAGCCAATTCCATTATTCGAGGAGAAAAAGAGCGCCTAGTCGGGGTTCACGTGAGCACTTGCGCGTGAACATATGCCTAAGTTCCTGTACGACTCCTTCGGGGGGAGGTTTCTCATGAGTCAACCACAAGTTTTCGGGCCAAAAGATAGTGATCCTTTTGCAACACCGCTTACAAATATCGATCAACTAGTACAGCTCTTTCACCATAGTGCACGCACACGATCAGATTGGATGATCGGCATCGAATACGAAATGTTCGGCCAGATTCACAACGGACAAAAGCCCCTCCCATACGAAGGCCCGCTCAGCATTACGAGTTTCTACACTCATCTGCTCAAAGCATCACAAAGCACCGATGATCCATTCGCGCCAATCATGGAAGGCGACAATCTCGTGGGCTTGAGCGGAAAGCGCGCGGTCATAGCACTCGAACCAGGTGGCCAAATTGAAATTGCGGCGCG
>CAZRSD010000068.1:0-8342 GCA_964602645.1 uncultured Myxococcales bacterium | reverse complement strand
ATGATTTTTTATATAAAACTTACACTCGGCCTTGCTAGCAGCATTGATTTCTCTTGACAAGCCCCCAAGGCTATCAATCCCGCACAGGCCTTATAGAGCAAGCTCGACTATTAACTTGTTGAGCCTTTCAAACACTTCATCAGCTGGACCATCGCCATCGACATGATGCAAAAGTCCGACGTCATCAAAAAACCTAATCACCGGCAGATAGTTTTTCTCAAAAACCTCTAACCTAGTGGTTATGGCTTCGACACTATCGTCCGCTCTCTGCACCAATCGAGATCCATCGAGTGGGCAAATTCCTTCTGAGCCTTTTTTGAGACTCGTTACCGCGAAAACTGTTTTGCAGCTCTCGCAAACGCGACGCCCCGAAAGGCGACGAATGATCTCTTCGCGCTTTACATCAACGCAGATGAGTGCGTGAAGCTTGAACGCGGAGTTTTGCAAAGCTTGGGCCTGATCAAGTGTGCGCGGATATCCGTCGAGGATAAAACCTGCGTCACAATCTGATCGCTCCAAACGTGCAAAGGTCAGCTGCGTCACCATTTGATCTGAGACCAACTGGCCCGACGCTAAAATTGCTTTTATCTCAAGCGCGAGCGGTGTTCCGCCATTTTGCAATTCGCGAAACATATCGCCCGTGCTGATGTGCGGGATTTGAAAGCGCTTGCTCAGCCTCTCGGCCTGCGTTCCTTTGCCAGCACCCGGCAATCCAAATAATCCAATGCGCACCAAACTACTCCCAAAAGACCTGAAAGTCTGCTATCGCCGCTTAGGCGTTGGCATCCGAATGAGTCGAGCCTACGCCGCGATCACCAGTTACTTGGCGAGCACGAATCTTAATGTCTGAACGACCGGAGAAACCTTCATACTCTTTCGCAATAAAGTGGCCTTCGATCTGTTGAACCGTATCAAGCGATACGCTCACGACGATCAAAATACCGGTACCGCCGAAATAAAACGGCACTTGATTGGAGACCATTGCTTGGATAGCGACGGGCAACACGCATACTGCTGAAAGATAGAGGGCGCCACCAAAGGTAATTCTGTTGAGAACGTAATCGATATAGTCAGCCGTCGATTTACCAGGACGAACACCAGGAATAAACCCACCAAACTTACGCAGATTATCTGCGACATCGACGGGGTTAAACTGCACCGACGTATAGAAAAACGCAAAGAACACCACCATCACGACGAACAATGCCTGATACATCCAGCTGCCTGGTTGCAAAGCAGTTTGCACTGATTGAATCCAGGTTGCTTGAACGATGCTTGCGAGCGTAGCAGGGAAGAGCAATATCGTTGATGCGAAGATTGGCGGAATCACGCCAGCGACGTTAATCTTGAGTGGCAAATGCGTTGCTTGCCCACCGTATTGCTTATTGCCAACAATGCGTTTCGCATATTGCACCGGAATACGACGCTGAGCTTTTTCGATGAATACGATACCAGCCAAGACCGCGAGCATCACAAGAGCTAAGAGCAACATTTCAATCGGTTGGTAGGTGCCGTTCTTAATACCGAGTAAGGTTGCGTAGATCGCATTGGGAAGTCGCGCGACAATACCGGCGAAGATGATCAACGATATACCGTTGCCAATACCGCGTTCCGTTATCTTTTCACCGAGCCACATGATGAACGCCGTACCCGCAGTCAAGGTAATGACGGTGATCAGGATAAAGCCAAACCCACCCCACGCAGCAGCCCAGGTCGGATTCACGACGGACAAACCTTCGAAGGATTGTGACTTCAAGTAATTGGCGATCATCACACCCTGAATACCGGCGATAACCATGGTACCGTAACGGGTATATTGATTGATTTTCTTACGCCCCTGCTCTCCCTCTTTTTGCAGACGTTGAATTGTCGGGACGATCACGGCGAGAACAGAAAGAATAATTGATGACGTAATATATGGCATAACGCCGAGTGCGAACACACTCGCGTTTTCTAATGCGCCACCAGAGAAAAAGTTAAAGAGGTTGAGAAATCCACCGCCACCACTTTGCGCATTGAGGAGCTCACGCAATGCGTGACGATCAACACCAGGTGACGTTACGAAAATACCAATTCTATACACGGCCAAAAGCGCCAATGTGTACATCAAGCGCTTCCGCAATTCTGCTATCTGGAAAAGCTTGGCTATCTTAGAAAACATAAAGGCTCCGCCCCCAACAAGAAATTCCGCCCATACAATTGGTATACACTCGCCTGAACGTCACGTGACTATCTAGGCGACGATTTCTACCGTACCACCGGACTTTTCAATTTTTGCGCGTGCTGAATCTGATACCCCATGCACATGCAAGCGAAAGCCTTTCTTCGGCTCGCCATTACCAAGAATTTTAATGTTCGCGTCGACGCTACGAATCAATCCTGCGGCAACCAAGGTGCTCGCATCGATCTTTGCGTTTTCTTCAAAACGCTCTGCAAGATGACCAAGGTTCACGATGGAAGCTTTGGCATGAAACGACGTAAAGCCTTTCTTCGGCATACGACGATTCAAGGGGTTTTGACCACCTTCAAAGCCAATGCGGACATTACCACTCTTGCGAGCCTTCTGTCCCTTGTGACCGCGACCTGAAGTCTTACCGTGGCCACTTGATTCACCACGACCAAGGCGCTTGGGGTTCTTGCGTGCGCCACGCGGGGCGACAAGATTGTGCAGCCCTAAAAACGTATTCTGTTTTTCCATGACTTAATCCTTAAACCTAAGATCGTTCGACCGTGACGGACAGTAAATGCTGGACCTTAGTGATCATGCCGCGAATTACCGCAGTATCGGGTTTGACCACTTCACGATTAATTTTTCCAAGCCCCAAGCCCTTAATGGTCTTTCGCATGCTTTCGCATACACCGATGGTGCTTCGTATTTGTTTGACGCGTAAATTTTTCATTTTTATGCTCCGCATTCTTCGCTATTAAGCAGCTTCGACTTCGAGATTGCTCTTATCATCGCGCACGCTGATACGTTGAGCATAATCTTCACGAGTTCTCAAGGAGTCCAAGCCCTTTAGCGTTGCGCGAACAACGTTATGTGGGTTCTTGCTACCAATCGACTTTGACAAAATGTCATGGATGCCTGCAGCTTCAAGCACCGCGCGTACGACGCCACCAGCGATACAACCAGTACCTTCTGATGCAGGACGCAACATTACCTTGCCAGCACCATAGTGACCAACCACCATATGTGGAATGGTCGTGCCGTCGAGAGCAACTTTGCGAACGTTCTTCTTTGCTTGTTCGGTACCCTTTTTGATCGCTTCAGGTACTTCGCCTGCTTTACCGAGGCCAACGCCAAGGCGACCTTTGCCATCGCCTACCACTACAAGAGCGCTGAACGAGAAGCGTCTACCACCCTTAACGACCTTAGCGACGCGATTTACGCTGATCACTTTCTCGTTAAACTCTGACGCTGATTCCGCTCTTTTTTGCGAAACTTCCATTTTCATCTCCAAAAAATTCGTCGACCTTAGATTTGCACGCCGCAGTTACGAATGCCTTCAGCAACAGCCGCGATTCTTCCGGTGTAGCGAAAACCATTGCGGTCAAATACTGCACAGGTAAAATTGGCTTCTTTCAATTTCGCACCGATAGCTTCACCAACCATGCGCGCGATTTCGACCTTTTTAAGGCCTTTACCACGCTCACGGATGCTCGCTTCGAGGGAACCTGCGCTCGCCACCGTTACCGACGACACGTCATTGATCGCTTGCACGTAAATGTGCTTTGCGCTCTTAAACACGCTCAAGCGAGGACGCTCAAGTGTACCTGAGACGATCTTTCGCACGCGGGCTTTCCGACGGAGATGAAGAGCTTGTGCTTTGTTCTTTTTTTGTATCGCTTTTAAATCGTATTTCATAACCTGTAACCTAAATCCGTTTTGCTAAAACCTATTTACCAGCGGACTTACCTTCTTTACGCTTGATAGTCTCTTCAGCGTACTTGATACCCTTACCTCGATAAGGTTCAGGTGGCCTAAAGCTTCTAAGCTTCGCCGCTGTATTACCCAAAAGCTGCTTATCGATACCGGTCAGGGTGATTTTCGTTTTCTTGGCATCTACTTCTGCACTTATGCCCGTCGGCAACGGATAGATAACCGGATGCGAAAAACCAAGAGCGATGTGGAGTTCCTTGCCTTTCACTTCAGCACGGTAACCGACGCCGTTGATATCGAGTTCTCTCGTGAAACCTATGCTGACCCCTTTTACCATGTTGGCAATTTGGCTCCTGCATAGACCATGGAGGCTACGTGCTTCGCGTTCGTCGTTAGCACGGCTAACGTTGACGTCGCCATTTTCCACCGCAACACTGATATGCTTCGGAAGATCGAATTTGAGGGCGCCCTTCGGACCCTTTACCTCAACAGAATTCTTAACTACTTTTACTTCTACCTTTTCCGGCATGGAAACAGGCAGCTTCCCAATACGTGACATTGCAAGACCCTCTTCCTCGGCAGCAGCTGTTACCAAACAGTGCAAAGAACCTCACCGCCAACATTTTGCTTTTGGGCTTCGAAACCGGTCATGACACCTTTCGACGTCGACACAATAGCGATACCCATACCACCACGAACCGAAGGCATTTCTTTAGCCTTGACATACGCTCGCAAACCAGGCTTCGAAATTCTCTTCAAGCCATCCGCCAAGGGTCTACCGTCCCGGTCGTAACGCAAGGTCACACGCAGCTTCTTCTTTGGGCCAATGGCCTCAAGGCGAAGACCTTCGATATAACCACGTTGCTCCAAGATCTGAGCAATGCGGTAAGACATCTTCGAGCAGTTCGTCTCTACTTCACGCTTTCTCGCCATCATGCCGTTGCGCAGTCTGGTCAAAAAATCTGCTATTGGATCATTTACCATTTTTGTTTCCTACTGATTTCTAAATGGAACGCCAAGATGCTTAAGGAGCAACTTGCCCTGTTTATCATCTTTTGCACTGGTGACGAGTGTGACGTTCATGCCGCGAATCTTGTCCACTTTGTCGTAATCGACTTCAGGGAAAATTATTTGCTCTTTAACACCGATGGAGCAGTTGCCGCCGCCATCGAAACGTCCTTGGATACCACGAAAGTCACGCACACGAGGAAGCGCCACGTTAATGAAGCGATCGAAAAATTCCCACATGCGATCGCCGCGCAAGGTAACCATAGCGCCGATAGGCATGTTTTCGCGAAGCTTAAATGTCGCGATTGATTTGCGGGCGAGCGTCACCACAGGCTTTTGACCCGCGATAGAACGCAATGCCTCGCAACCAGATTCCAAAGCTTTGGGATTTTGTACCGCTTCGCCAAGGCCCATGTTGAGAACGATCTTCTTAAGTGCAGGCACTTGCATGTTGTTCTTAATGCCGAGTTCGTCCTTAAGTTTGCCGACGAGTTCTTTCATGTAGAACTTTTTAAGCCGTGGGATATTTTGCCCAGACATAACTTACTACTCCTAAAAACTAAAAACTGTTTAAACCTTCTCCGACGAAATTTTCGCACCGCGCGCAACACGGGTCTTCTTGCCGTCGATAAGAGATACACCCGTACGAACAGGACGACCATTGGCTTCCGACATGAGCATCACGTTAGAAATATGGATCGACGCTTGGCGTTCGATAATGCCGCCCTCAGGATGCTTACGATTACGTTCTGGCTTGAGATGTCGCTTATGAACGGGGCCATTTTCCAAAACCACTCGTTGACTATCGCAGTCAACCGAGACAACTTTGCCTACCGTGCCCTTAACATTTTTGCCGCCGCTTATGACTTTTACTATGTCGCCGCTTTTAATTTTCATTTCTCAAGACCTTCCTATAATACTTCAGGCGCCAATGACACGATCTTCATGAAATTCTTGCCACGGAGTTCTCTCGCTACCGCACCGAAAATGCGAGTACCGATCGGCTCGTTATCTTTATTGACGAGAACTGCTGCTGATTTGTCGAAGCGAATATAAGAGCCGTCTGCACGACCGATTTCTTTTCTGGTGCGCACTATGGTTGCACGAACAACAGCGCCCTTCGCAACTTTGGAGCCGGGGGCAGCTTCTTTCACGCTCGCCACAATGATGTCGCCCACATAGGCATAGCGCCTATGGGATCCACCAAGAACTTTGATACAACAAATCTCGCGCGCTCCGCTATTGTCGGCGACCGCTAAACGAGTTGACGCTTGAATCATTTCAACAACCTCATTAAATCCATCGATAACTACTGAGCAAACAACTCGTCGCTACCGCAGTCTTTCAAACCTTGTGCGCCTCGAGAATTTGCTTAACGCACCATTTCTTTGTCTTCGAATACGGGGCGGATTCTCTGATCAAGACCACGTCACCAATTGCGCATTCGTTTTTCTCGTCGTGTGCGTGATACTTCTTCGAGCGCTTCATAAACTTGTTATAGGACGCATGGCGAACAGTATTCGTGACCGTCACGGTAACCGTTTTATCCATCTTATCGCTCGAGACAATCCCCTTGAGCGTTCGTCCAGTGCCTCTTTGTTCTTCTTTCACCATCGGTATTCCCTTTTAGCGCGCGCTGATCTGGCCTTCTCTTGTTAATACTCTCGCAAGCTCACGACGCAGTTTTTTTGGCGACGAGGAGTCAATTAGTTTCCCGGTTGCCTTATCAAATCGCGTTTCAGCCAGTCGCTTCTTAATTTCAAGAGCTTTTTGCCTAAGCTCAACGGCATTCATTTTTAGAATTTCGCTCGACATACTTCACCCTTACTGCCTTCGAAAGCAATTACACTTCGTCCGAGGCGCAAATAACTTTGGTTTTTACCGGCAGCTTACGGGCAGCCAATTCCAACGCTCGGCTTGCTAGCTCGTTTTCTACACCGCCAATTTCGAAAAGGATACGCCCCTGTTGCACGCACGCAACCCACTCTTCCACGGCGCCTTTACCTTTACCCATCCGGACTTCAGCAGGCTTTTTGGTGACCGGCTTATCTGGAAATACACGGATATAAACTTTGGCTCCCCGTTTAACGTGACGCGTCGCCGCAATACGGCTTGCTTCGAGTTGCTTCGAGGTAACCCAACCGGAACCGGTGCTAAGAAGCGCGACCGTCCCGAAATCAATTTCGCTACCGCCCTTCGCTGGGCCACGTACACGACCTTTTTGCAGCTTGCGGTATTTAACTTTTGCAGGTGATAACATCTTACTTACCTATTTCTTCCCGAAGTTATGCATTAGCCCGTTTAGCGACCGTCTCTTTAGCGAGGACTTCACCTTTGAAAAGCCAAACACGACAGCCGATTTTTCCGTAGGTCGTATCTGCTTCAGCAAAGCCGTAGTCGATATCGGCACGGAGTGTATGAAGTGGAACACGGCCTTCACGATACCATTCGCAACGTGACATTTCAGCGCCGCCCAAACGGCCAGAGCACATGACCTTCACGCCTTGAACACCAAACTTTTGCGCTGTCGACATTACCTTCTTCATGGCACGTCGGAAAGCAACACGGCGCTCAAGTTCTTGTGCAACCTTTTGCGCCACGAGATTCGCATCCATTTCTGGTTTACGAACTTCGTGAATGTTCAAAAACACTTCACTCTTCGAGAGCTTCTGAATACTCTTCTTCAAGCCTTCGATCTCAGTGCCCTTCTTGCCGATCAATACACCAGGACGCGCCGAGAAGACGTTCACTTTGCATTTATCAGCAGCACGTTCGATTTCGACATGACTGATGCCGGCACTTTTGCAATGCTTCGTCACATAGCGACGAATACGCAAATCCTCTTTCAGCCATTCAGCATAGCCGCCGTCGCGAAACCACTTTGATTGCCACGTTTTGATAACGCCGAGCCGAAACCCTATTGGACTTACTTTTTGACCCATTAACTACTTCCTGCCTTTTTACATCTTTAAATTTTGATGCAGCACTGAGTTTATTTATCCCCAGCCAAGACCACTTCAATATGAGCAGTCTGCTTGCGAATTTTCGTGGCACGTCCTTGCGCACGCGGCATAAAGCGCTTGCGGATAGGACCTTTGTCGACGATAATTTGTGCAATGCTCAAAGTGTCGATGTCGATGTTGCGCGAATCAGCGTTTGCTGCGGCTGACTCCAAGAGCTTCTTGAGAGGAGCAACACATGCCTTCTTTTGCGTCGAAAGAAAAGCAAAGGCATAACCCAAGCTGCGATTACGAATACCATCCGCAATCACTCTAATCTTTCGCGCACTCATGCCCAAATTACGCAGGCTCGCACGGACAGGTCCGTTGGCTCTCGCTGCTTTCCGCTCAACTGCCTTTTTCTTTTCTAACGTTGCCATAATCTTTTAGACCTTCTTCGCTTTTTTGTCGCTCGAGTGACCGGTAAAGTGTCTCGTAGGCGATAACTCACCGAG
>CAZRSD010000067.1:0-8377 GCA_964602645.1 uncultured Myxococcales bacterium | reverse complement strand
GACCGGTTTTGTTCCCGAGGAAGAGCAACAGTCCATAGGCAAAGAAACCGTCAGTCCCATTGCGCTTGACCCATTGACTTGGCACGTCGCTATCGTCTTTGCGACGGCTCTCGCGGCTTATCGTCTTTCACATTATTTGAGTGATCTTCTCCATCTAAGCGTCCCAGTTTTTTGCGTGGCGCTCGTGATAGGGGCGCTCTTACAACATGTGCTCAATTTAATTAAAGTTGGCCGTTACGTTGATCGCCATGCGGTGCATCGCATTGGCTCGATGGTGACTGATTTTCTCGTTGCGTTCGGCATAGCGTCGATTTCCGTGAAAGTCGTGATGGACTACGCGGTGCCGCTGATCGTGATGTTTGCCTTTGGCACGTTTTTCACGATCAGCATCATGTGGTTTGTTGGCCGGCGCATTTGCCGCAATTTTTGGTTTGAACGATCGATTCTCATGTTTGGTTGGAACACAGGAAATGTGGCGATGTCACTCGTGCTCGTGCGCGTCGTTGACCCCGATATGGCGACGTCTGTTCTCGAAGATTTCGGTATTTCCTATTTTGGTATCGCGTTCATTGAGATTGCGCTTATTAGCATCGTGCCGCATTTGGTCATGCAGGGAATAACGCTCTTGCCCGCTTTGGTTCTGATTGGTGCTTTCTTTACCTGTATTTTGCTTTCGCGAATAATTGTTGGTTGGTTCTCCACATCACCGACGACGCTACGTGCGGGCGAAGCAGAGATTATGGGCACCGGTTTTAGTGACTGATGTTTTCCGGAGAACCACATGACGACGGCATTTAAATTTGAACACAAATTTAAGAACATTCCGATCGAAAAATTTGTGGCGCACCTTAATGACCCGAAACTCAACAAAATGCTCGAAGAGGGACTCTCCTTTGATGAAAGAACTTTGACGAGCCGCAAAGAAAAGCCCGACGGTATTGAATGGCAGTTCATGGTCAAAAAATCCGGCGAGCTCCCGGCGGCTATTAAAAAAGTGATCAAGGGTGATTCATTTGGTTGGCAAGAAATATCTCGCCTTGTGCGCGCAGAAAACTGCATTTATTGGGAGATTGTCTCCACCTCGAAATTGTTAAAATTTCACGGCGAAGGTGTGTGGCGTTTAACGCCAGAAAAGCAAGGTTGCGTCCGCATGATTGAAGGCACAGTGACAGTGGACATTCCGCTCTTGGGCAAGATTGTCGAAGGATTTATTGTGAATGAGCTCGTGAAGAGTTACGAAATCGAACCTTCTATACAAGAAGAATTTTATTCTCAGGTATGAGGTATGCAAGCGAGTAAAAATCAAGCGTTACGATTGCCGGCGCACATACGTCGAACGTTACGTAGTTTTGAAGAACGCCGCAAAGTCTATACAATCCTGCGTCACGGCGGTCTCAATACGGTATGCGAAGAAGCGAAATGTCCCAATATTGGCGAGTGCTTCTCGCAAAAGACGGCAACCTTCATGATCATGGGCGATCGCTGCACGCGGCGTTGCCATTTTTGTTCGGTCACGACGAAAAAACCCCTGCCGCTCGATTCGCGTGAACCAGATCGGCTTGCCAAGGCCGCCTTCGATCTTGGGCTTGACTATGTTGTGGTCACAAGCGTTGATCGTGATGAGCTTCCCGATTGCGGCGCACAACATTTTGTCGATGTTGTGCATGCGATCAAGCTCAAAATTCCTCATGCAAAGGTTGAACTACTCACGCCAGATTTTCGTGGGCGTACCGCTGCCATTGCGAGCGTGTTGCAAAGTCCGATCGACGTATTCGGCCACAATATTGAAACGGTCGCGCGCCTTTATAAACTGGTGCGGCCGCAATCGCGCTATGACATCACTAAGGCTGTTCTTGCGCAAGCGAGCGCCGCGCACGGGCCACTTGTTAAGAGCGGCATGATGGTTGGTCTTGGTGAGAGCGACGATGAAGTTTGTGAGACGCTCGCGATGCTCAAAGCAATTGGTGTCGAAATAGTCACCATCGGGCAATATCTCCGGCCATCGTTGAAGCACTGGCCCGTAGATCGCTACGTGACAGATGAATCTTACGAGCGTTTCAAAGCCTACGGCAAAGAAATCGGTCTTCGGTATATTTTCGCGGGCCCTTTTGTTCGCAGTTCCTATCACGCGAAAGAAGCCCATGACCTCACGCGCGCGCCAAACGGCGTGCCTCGCTAAATCACGTGGCGGTCAACGATCGAGTAGGGGGGAATTAATCCCCCCTACTCGATCATGGGCGCAGCTACCTCAATATCGTTCTGGTAAACGGCATGCCGTAATAGCCGTAGTACGGATAGTACCTTAAGTAGGGGTAATAGACGGAGTGCGGGTAATAGTAGCCCGCCCCGTAATAGTAGAAGTTTTGTGAACCTTGCTCATCAAGATTCAAACCCCCGGTGTTTTCGATGTTGGTACTAACATCGCCATTTTGGACATCATTGAGATCTTCAGCGTTAAGCGAACCGATGGTCAACAACAATCCGGCCACGGTCGTACAGAGCGCCAACCAAATTGCATTTTTCATGGACTCTCCCGGTGAGTGACGGCGCAAATTCGGCACCGCCAATAAATAAGGGATAGCAACTGCTACCCCTAAAACATCCATAACGACTGGATGGATCCAATGCACTAAAGCACTAGATCAGGCGACTAGTAGTACCAGCCACCGTAGTATGGCCAGTAGCTATATCCGTAGTATGGATATCCCCAACCGCCATAACCCCAGCCGCCCCAGCCGCCGCCCCAGCCCCAGCCACGGCCCCAGCCACGGCCCCAACGACGATGGCCATCAACTGCGCCATCTTCGAGGTTCAGGTCTGCATTAGCAACATCAGCGGTAACATTGTCAGTCAAAGCTGCAGTATCGGTGTTCTTTTGATCCATGTCCACCGAAGCCATCAGCGTAACTGGAATGAAGAACAAGAGTGCCCATAAAGGTGAAAGAACTCTCATGATCTACTCCCTTTTTGCCCACCAATATCAATTAGATAAAAGCAGACTGTTTGTGGTTAATATTCAGTATTATTTTGGGTTAAGAGCCCTGGTAATACCGTGTTCTGTTCTGTATTTAAGAGTGGGTTGGTATGCGTGCAAAAGTTATCGCAATGATCTCGCTATTTATGCTGAAAAATAACGCAAAATTCGCTGGCCTACCTAGGTGAGCCTTGGATCAAGGGAGGCCCATATTGCCGTTAGGACGTGAGTGGGCCATGAGATTTTAAAAATCTTGAGAACTTGAGGCTATACTCGCGAGGTTGGATTTGGATACGAAGACTACCGATGAAGTCAGGGTAAGGATCGCACCTTCCCCCACGGGCGATCCGCATGTGGGCACTGGTTATATTGCGCTGTTCAATTATGCATTTGCCAAGAAAAATAATGGCAAATTTATATTGCGCATTGAAGACACCGATCGGTTTCGTTCGACCCTGGAAAGCGAAAAGGCAATTTTATCAGCCCTCCGATGGCTTGGTCTCACTTGGGATGAGGGCCCTGATATTGGCGGCCCCTGCGGACCCTATCGCCAAAGTGAACGTTCCGCTACTTATAAATTATATGCAGAAAAACTGTTAAGCTCTGGTGCCGCGTACCGCTGCATATGCACGAGCGAGCGCTTAGAAGAAGTGCGCACGCGCCAACTCATTTTGAAGCAGCCAACTGGTTACGACGGTAAGTGTCGCAAGGCCGAACCCAAAGCGATCGAAAAGGCCATACAGGATGGCGCATCCTTTGTTGTTCGGCTCAAAACGCCGAATGAGGGGAGCATCGTTATGCACGATGTGTTGCGCGGGGAAATCACCATCGCTGCAACTGAAATTGACGACCAGGTGTTGATGAAGAGCGACGGCTTTCCAACCTACCATTTGGCCAATGTGGTGGATGATCACCTCATGGGCATTACCCACGTCATTCGCGGTGAAGAATGGATAAGCTCATTGCCCAAGCACGTCCTCTTGTACGAAGCGCTTGGTGTGAAGAAGCCACAGTTTTGTCATTTGCCGCTGCTCCGCAATGCCGATAAAAGCAAAGTCTCGAAACGCAAGAATCCCGTATCGCTCAATTACTTTAAAGAGGCTGGTTTCCTGGCGTCCGCAATGCTCAATTTTCTGGGTCTGATGGCCTATTCCATGCCCGATGGCAGCGAACTGTTTTCGCTTACCGATTTTATCGAGCATTTTCAATTGCAGAGAATTTCGCTGGGTGGTCCCGTGTTCGACGTGAAAAAACTGACGTGGCTAAACGGACGCTATTTGCGCGAGAAGTTGTCGGATGACGATGTTGTGCACTATCTGCTCGATCAATTGTTCTTGCCCGCATATATGCATCGCATTGTTCCCCTCGTGAAAGAGCGCCTCGAAAAGTCAGAAGACTTTATCGACTATGCAGACTTCTTCTTTCGAGGTGAGCTCGCATCGAATCCTGAAGCTTATTTCATCGGCAATCTCGACGCTAAAGCGTCTGCTGCGGCCATCGAAGAAATTCTCGAAAAGCTCGAGGCGCTGGTAGTTTTTGATAGTGGCGCCATTAGCGCGATCGTGAATGACTATTGTCATCAAAAGGGCCTTAAAGCGAAGGATGTTTTTATGCCGGTACGCATGATTGTTTCCGGTAAAAAAGCGTCTCCGCCGTTGTTCGAAACCATGGCTGTGTTAGGTAAAGAGCGATGTCGCATGCGCATGCGCGCCGCAGTTAGGGCGCTTCATGGCTGGGGCAAAAAAGATTAGGAGATTTTTATGGCAGTTGAACGAACTCTTTCCATCATTAAACCAGATGGTGTGTCCCGCAATTTGATCGGCAAAATTATTGCCATGTTTGAAGAGCAAGGCCTTTCCATTGTAGCAAGTCGCATGCAAATTTTGAGTAAACATGAAGCTGAAGGCTTTTATGCGGTGCATCGCGCACGCCCATTTTTTGGCGAGCTCACCCAATACATGAGCTCGGGCCCGTTGCTTCTCATGGTTCTCGAAGGTGACAATGCCATCGCCAAAAATCGTCACATCATGGGCGCAACGAATCCACGTGATGCGGCAGAAGGGACCATTAGAAAGCGCTTCGGCAAATCGATCGGCGAAAACACTGTTCATGGCTCCGATGCACCTGATACCGCCGCATTTGAAATCGGCTGGTTTTTCTCGGGCAGCCACGTGATTAGCCGCAGCTAGTTTTCGCGTTTTTTGCAACGTTGATGAGGGTCTTATCCGCGCTTAAGCGCTTAAGATCCTCTTTTCTTTACTCTGGCGCACCCATACAGCGGTCGTTAGATAGCCTCATGAGACGACCGACACAAAACCTCGGCAAGCTGTCGATCATTACGGTCTTGTCGATAGTGGCGCTTCTGCCAGTTTTCACCGGTTTTATTACCGTTACGGGCGAGAAGCATAAGGCGCAGAAAGGCGAGCAGCCGATTAACATCGAAGATCTGATGAAGCAGGTCTTGGAACTTAATCAAAAGAATCAACATCAAAAAGCGATTGATTTACTCTTGGCCACTGCTGACAAGCAGGCTGAAGATTCGATCTTGCGTACGTTGTTGGTGCAAACTTTTGATTTGCTCCTCGAGAATGAGATAAAGCAGGGGCAGAAAGACATCCAAAAAAATCCACGAAACATGACCGCGTACATGCGTGTATCAGGGGCACTTGAGTTGGTCGGGGACAAATTTCGTGCGATGGAAATTTTGCTTAATGGTCTTCGCTACCATCCAAATTCTGCAGCACTCTGGATGAAAATTGGCCGCCTCGAATTGAGGGCCGACCGCAACAACGAAGCGCTCGATGTCTTTCGCGAAGTAACACGCCTCGACGGCAAAAATAGCGATGCCTATAACAATGCAGCGTATCTGCTCGTGCGCACCGAAAATTGCGACGCTGACGATCTAAAAGAAGCCGAGCATTTCGCGTCAAGCGCGCGCAAGCTTGATCCAAAAAATCCTGAATATATGGATACGCTTGCTGAAGTATTTTTCAAGCAAGGCAACACCAAAATGGCGCAGTCCTTGATCGAAGAGGCGCTCAAAATCTCGCCGGAAAAAGACGCGCTGAAGAATCAGTTGCGACGCTTTCAGAGCGATAGATCGCTGCAATCTGAATAAAAGGCACCTTGATTAATCGTGCATCTCGTCTAATAAACGGTGTGTGCGCAATCATATTTTACGAAATCCCACGCTCCATGTGGTTCTTGACCGTCCGCGGATAGCAGGCAATATCGCCGCGATCGTGCGTTTGTCGGTCGCGACGCAGTGTGCTGTGCACGTATGCGGGCCAACGCTGTTTGACGACGCCGACAAAACAAAATGGCGGGCGGGGCTCGACTATTTTTTCGGCGCGCGACTGCATTTTCATAAGAGCCTCGAGCGTTGCCTCACCCTGCTCAATAAGCGCCCGTGGCTTATCGAAGTTGGCGGCGAAAAAGCGCCGTGGGACGTAAGCCTCAATACGTCCGATGTGGTGATCTTAGGGCCGGAGACGGCGAGTATTGAAGCCTCAATCATAGCTGCCCATCAAGATCGCGTGATCACGTTGCCGCAGATCGGTCCGGTGCGCTCGCTCAACCTTGCCCAATGTGCTGCGGTGATTTGTTTTGAAGCGCTTCGTCAACAAATGAGCTCAGCTAGTCGGCCTGGCACGCGCAATTGAGCAGCCTTTTCGGGCGCAATAAATTCGCGGCCCGTCATGGCCTCGGTGAGCATGAGATAGCGTTTGGCGACCTCGATGCGCACGCCATCATCAAGCGTTACACCAGTAAAATCGCTTTCCGGCGTTAAGCCCTGCGCTAAAAGATGTTGCCGCAAAAATTCTTTATCGAGCATGACGGGCGCATGCCCTTGCGGGAATTTTTCGTGGTAGTCATTTTTGAGAAAGAAGCGCGACGAGTCTGACGTATGGACTTCATCGATGAGATGAAGCGTGGCATGTATCAAACCAAATTCATATTTCGTGTTGACAAGCACAAGGCCGTTTTTCTCCGCCATCACACTTGCTTCGACGAACAATGCCGTGGCGACTGAAACAATCTCATCCCAGATCTTTTGCGGTACTATATTGCGCGCGATGATTTCAGCCGCGCTGATCGGTTGATCGTGCTGTCCTTTGGGCGCTTTTGTCGACGGCGTGATGATCGGATGCGAAAGACGCTCATAATTTTTTAGGTGCGGATCAAGAGCTAAGCCATAATTTTGACCTCGCGTATCAGGCGATTCGCGCATGAGCGAGCCTGCGATATACCCGCGCACGACGACCTCGACCAAAAAAGGCTCAGCTTTCTTTACGACCATGATTTGCGGATCAGGACGATCGATCACGTGATGCGGGACAATGTGCTCCAAAGCCTTAAACCAGTGGTGGGCTTGCGCGCACAGCAGCGCGCCCTTAAGCGGTATGGTGCCGAGCACACAATCAAACGCGCTGATGCGATCCGTGTTGATCATGATGATGGTGTCGCGTTGCTCGATGAGATCACGAACTTTGCCGCGCGTGGTGACGCCGTGATGTTCGCATGAAAAAAGAGCACCCGGCAGGTGCTCTTCGATGAGAAGGTCGCTATTTCGTGAAGGTGTCATGGTTATATTCCTTGCAGGATCTCAAACTCATAGGGTGAGTTCCTATCATGGCGACGACGTATGACCATGCGGCTCACTTCACGAATTGACGACCATTTTTCGCCTGACGGTGTCTCGAGGAGAATGTGTTTATTGAAATAGAACACCACCTCGAATTTATCTTTTTCAATCTTAGCAATGTGCTGAACGAATAAACCAAGGCGCAAATCTTGAATGCGCGGCATGGTGGTTTCCAGTCGTTCTTTGAGACTCAAATAATCCAAATGATGCGCCGGATCTTCTGAACCCATATTGTCGCTAAAGTCTTTGGCGACGAGCTCCAAAATAGCGTCTACGGAACGTTTTTCGAGAGCAGTTTTATATTGCTCCAAAAACGCCACGATTTTTTTGTTGTCCCTGGTGGGCGGTACGTTGGTGCTTGGCAACGTGCGCTTCGAACAACCTGATTGTGCCAGTACGGAAATGACGACGGCTAGAAAAACACTGGACTTCAAGAAATAAACTGCGCTTCTCATTTTTTTACCTTTAGTAAAAGCTTTTTTGGTCGACCAAAGGAATTGCAAAACCAGTATGGCATTTCTTCTCGGTCACGCCAATGGGCCAGGGCAGAGCGTTTGTGACCCATACCTAAATTAGGTTAAACGAATTTGTCATTTCCGTGGACGAATGCCTATGAAACAAGTCTCTTATGGACGGACAGCTATGAAAAAACTCTTGGCAGTCTTTATGCCGCTCTTGGTGGTTACAATATTTCTACCTTCATGCGGCGGCTGCCAAAAAAAGGCGCCACTCCAAGAGGCGAAGCTGGGTGACGTCAA
>CAZRSD010000066.1:0-8410 GCA_964602645.1 uncultured Myxococcales bacterium | reverse complement strand
AGATTGCGCTGTTGTCGGAACGTGTTTCAGAACTGACGGAACACATGCGCGAGCACAAGAACGACCACCATTCTCGTCGAGGACTCTTGAAGTTGGTGTCCCGTCGTAGAAGACTTCTCAACTATCTCAAGAATAAAGATTTCGATCGATATAAGAATGTCGTCGCTGATCTTGGTTTGCGCAAATAATTTTTAGTAGTCTTATGGGCTGCAAAATACGCGAAGGATACGAGCCGTGAGCGAAGCTCAACTTATGCATAATAGTGAAAAGTTTCATAAAAATAGCGTCAGCGTTGCGAAGGAGCCTTTCATATTTGAAAGTGGTAGGATCGCAAAGCAGGCTGGTGCAGCAGTGTGGGCTCGCTGGGGCGATTCGATTGTCTTAGTGACGGTTTGCAGCTCAGGTAAAGCCAGAGAGGGTATGGATTTTTTCCCCCTTACTTGCGAGTATCTTGAGAAGACCTATGCCGCCGGTAAAATTCCTGGTGGCTTTTTTAAACGTGAAACCAAGCCGCGCGATGCGGAAATTTTGAATGCACGGATCATCGATCGCTCGATCCGTCCTCTGTTTCCCGATGGTTTTTACGAAGAAGTGCAAGTGATCGCAACCGTTGTGTCTCACGACGGTGTGCATGATACCGACGTGCTTGCGCTCAATGCGGCATCGATGGCACTTCATCTCAGCGGCTTGCCATTTTCCATGCAAAGCGGCCCGATTTCAGGTGTTCGCGTTGGTCGTATCGACGGCAAACTGGTTGCGAACCCAAGTCTTAATGAACGTGCTAAATCTGACCTCGACATCATGGTGTCGTCCCACAAAGATGCGATCGTGATGGTAGAGGGTGGCGCTTCGGAGTTGCCGGAAAACGAACTCGTTGAAGCGCTCTTCTTTGCGCAAAAAGAAGGCCTCAAAATTATTGAAGCCTGCCACGAAATGCGTGCGAAGATGGGTAAAGATAAGGTTGTCTTTGTACCGCCGCCGGTTGACCAAGAGCTCTTCGACGCGGTTAAGAAGGCATGTGCTGCCGCTGGTCTCGGTGAAGCATTGGCGACGCGCGAGAAGATCGAACGTTATGCACGGCTTGATAAATGCAAAGAAGACGTCTTGGCAGTACTCGCTGCGGGCTTTAGCGAAGCAGATGCCGCCGCCAAGAGCAAATTAGCTGCCGGCTATTTTGGCGATGTGAAAAAAGACGAATTGCGTAACGATGTACTCGAAACCAAGAAGCGCATCGACGGTCGCGGTTATGCCGATATTAGACCGATTTGTTGCGAAGTCGGTGTACTTCCTCGTGCGCATGGTTCAGCTATGTTTACTCGTGGTGAAACGCAAGGTCTCATAAGTGTGACCCTCGGCACTGGCGACGATGAACAAAAGATCGATAGCCTCACCGGCGAATCCTTCCGCAAATTCATGCTGCACTATAATTTCCCGCCATACAGTGTTGGTGAAGCACGCATGCTGCGCGGAACATCACGACGTGAAATTGGCCACGGCGCACTTGCTGAACGTGCGGTAAGCCGGATAGCACCGCAAGATGATGAGAGCTTTCCGTACACAATTCGCGTGGTATCGGAAATTCTTGAAAGCAATGGTTCGTCGTCTATGGCGACCGTATGCGGTGCAACCTTGGCGATGTGGGATGCCGGCATAAAACTTAAGGCACCCGTTGCCGGTATCGCGATGGGCATGATTAAAGAAGGTGATCGAGTCGCTGTCTTGAGCGATATTTTGGGCGACGAAGATCATCTCGGCGACATGGATTTTAAAGTCTGTGGTACGGAACGAGGCATCACGGCGATCCAAATGGATATCAAAGTCGACGGTCTCTCCGAAGAAATTCTCACGAAGGCACTTGATCAAGCACGCGCAGGACGCCTGCACATCTTGAATGAGATGAAGAAGGCACTTTCGAAAGAGCGAGAAGAAATTTCACCAAATGCGCCGCGCATTCATCGCTTCCGCATTAATCCTGACAAGATTCGCGACGTCATTGGTCCTGGCGGCCGCGTGATTCGTGACATCGTTGCACGCTCTGGTGCGAAAGTTGAAGTTGCCGACGATGGTACCGTTCAAGTTGCTGGTGTGGGCAAGGAAAGCGTTGAGACTGCGGTACGCATTATCGAAGATTTGACTCGTGAAGCTGAAATCAATCGCGTGTACAAAGGTCTTGTGCGTCGCATACTTGATTTCGGTGCATTCGTTGAACTCTTCCCCGGTACCGAAGGCTTGGTGCATATTTCGGAGCTTTCAGAGAAACGCGTCGAGCAAGTTACCGACGTGCTCCAAGAAGGCGACGAAGTAAATGTGGTGGTGCTTAACATCGATCGCGACGGCAAAATTCGTTTGAGCCGCAAGCGCGCGATGGGCAAGAAGCCAGGAGACCTGATCTAATTTTTAGTTTTTAAATGGAATTATCAATGTGTCCCACGTGGTAGGAAATAAGCGTCGAGCGATTGGAGCTTTAATTTTGTGGCTATTGGGATGCACTGAAATGTGCGGCAGGCTATCGTGATTTGGCCGGTCGCATTTTTTTGTGAGTGTTACAATTGGTTTCGTAGGACAGGAAGATGAGAAGAATTGGTTGGCAGCAGCTACTGATGTGTAGTGCTATGTTCATGATCAGCGCTAATACCCGCGCAGTGCCAGAACAAAAGGAAAGCATGCGCCTTGTGGTGAGTGCGAACGCCCTTGAAGATCAAGATCCATTTTTGGCGTTCTATCAGTCACGCATTTTTCGCGGCGAAGAAAAGGAAATTCCCTTTATCATAACGAATGCCGACGAGTTTGCTTTTGAAACTGATGAAGCAGTATTTTATCCCGTTGGTACGGCAACACCCGAAGGCGATACGAGAGCCGCTTTAGTTTCCACGACAACCTCGGCGCTGGTTGGTCACAGTTATCGCGGTTTGTTGCTGAAAGGCGAGCATAGCGAGAGCATTCGCCGATATCTTGGTGCCGACAAAGTGGCCATCAAGATGGAAAAGCGCCGCGTGGGTACCACCGAATTTGTTGCGATGCATAAGAATAGCGGAAAGGCCATCAACTGGCCCAAGAGCATCGATGACATGCGCCGCGTGCGCGCGGTCATTGTGCAAGATGCGAAAGGCACCGCCGAATATATGATGATCGCGCGGACTATTGCTTCGCGCTCACATCGACTCGGTGTCGTCGACAGCTTGCTAAAAAAGAAGACGAGTCCATCATTGTGGGTTGACCTTGGCAGCAATGCCCACGGACGCGTGCCCCAGGCAAATATTGACGACGTGTATAAGCGATCGATCAGCAACGTGTTTTCTGGCATGCAGGAGTTGACGTCAGTCTTGCTCGACAAGGAACAGATGGCAAGGCTCCCTATGACTATGCCGTTTGCTGAAAGCGTGAAAAGAACCTCGACGGTGGGCAATGAAACCATCAATTGGTGGTCGCTTGCCAACAATGAAAATGTGTGGTCACTGTACGAAAAGCTCGGCAAAAAAGTCACTGTCATCGACGGCATCGAGCGAATGAAAGTTGAGGCCAATACAGCAAAGCGTGGCCTCAATATCGTACGAGTCTATTCCGAAGAAGCAGCGCTCACTGCGGCTCGTTCAGTCTATGTTGATCTCGTGCTCATGCTTGCGAGCGATCCCTATGCGCAACTGCCCACGCGAGAAACCATCGAGTTGCGCCATGCTGAAACGGATGCCTATGAACAAATCGCTCCTATTGTTCGTATTTCGTTACTCGACGTGAACGAAGTCTTGCTCTATGAAAAGGGCGCGCAAAAAATTCAGCACGTTGAAGTTGTGCGCCACACGTTGAACGATACCGTCGAACGCGCGCAGGATGTGGCGATGCCGCAACTGTCGAGCTCAGCATCAGGTCTTGTAGCACGTGCGCCGAAAGCATGGGAAAAAAGCGATCTAGAAAAAGTACTCGGCGGCATTATTCGCGCTGAAACCAAGGCGGACCTTGCTATTTTTGCGGAGTTGCCGCGCATGACTGCGATTGCGTCTGCGTTACCCTTCGATATCGCGAAGAATCTCATGGTCGCTCACGGCAATGTGGTGACGGTAGCGATTTCCGGTCGACAAGTAAAAAAAATCAGCAAACTCATTGCGAGCCATAAATTGCCACGCAAGCATGTAGCGTATGGTCTCGACGTTAACGAGGCGACGATTGGTGATCGCGCCTTCGCCGACAATGAGCGCTTTACGGTCGCTCTAACCGAAGATGCGCTGCTCGATCTCTTTGGTTTGAGCCGCCTCGGTGGACTCTCTGAAGAATATGCCGTGCGTGCTCCGTTTATCGAGGGCATTTATGCTGACTCACGCCAGTTGTTTTACATTGGTGGGCCCAAAGTAATTCCGATTTCTGATACCGCCAATGAAATTGAGCGTGCTGTTCGCGCCATAAAGTCTGGCCGTAGCGTTGACGACGTGGTGGATGTGGCGTTGCGGAATATGTCAGCGGAGCAAACGCTTGCCTATATCAAGAATTCTGAGGGCAAACCGCAGCACGTTATCACGCTCGATATTGCCTACCTCGATATCGGTATCAGCAAAAACGTGACTAACGAAAACTATCGTAACGTCACTGATTTTCCGACGAGCCGCGGCGGCATTCCGCCATTTGCACATTTGTTCCTCTATACAAAAATGGCCCTTAACTATCAAACGCCAACGCTGTATTCAACACTTTTTACCGACATCAAATACATGCACACCAATCTCGACGAGAAACCCGAAAAGGACAAAGCGCGGGTTGGTTTGAAATTCCGTTTGCCGTGGGAGCAAAGCTATTTCAAAGACAAGGCCGTCGTATTGTCGCCGATATTTAACAAAACCTATGAGACGAAACTTGCGCCGCATCCGTGGTCGAAGGGGCCAAAAGTCACGGCGAAGCCACGCACGCGCCGCATTGATTCGCTGCTCGGCGTAAACCTTGATTTCACCAAGCTCGGCTTCAATGTCGATATTGGTGGTGCCATGGCGACGGATTTTAACCGTTTCACGGTGCGCGATGCCATCGATTTTGGGCCCGGTCTTAACTTTGCAAGCAGGTGGCGTCTGTTTGGCCCCGTCGAGCTGTCAAGCGATTTTACTGCGGTGTATTTGTTCCCCTTGCCACAAGGTCAAGCCCAGAACAAAGTAGCGCTTGGTGTCGAGGGTACGATATGGCTGCGGCTTGCACGCATCTATGACTTTAGCGTTGCTACGCAAGCAGACATGCTCATGGCAACGTTACAAGAGAAACCACGAGATTTTGTGTTTAGTACCATTTTTGGCTTCACAGTATCTTATGGACGCCTCTTCCGTCTGCTCGGGTAAATTATTAATCTCACGTAATGGCGAAGGTCACGAAGAAACCAATAGCAAAAAGCGATGAGCTCACGAACGATGAACGTGAGCTTTTCCTTGATGCATTTTTTCAGGGCGAGAGCGTCGTCGAGCAGAAATATCAAGGTGTGCTTGCATCGCTTCCCACAAAGATTGTTCGCGAGGACGTTCACTTGGGCGATGACGAGTGCGAACTTTTTTTGCGCGCCGTAAACGAAGGTTTCAAAGAAGCCTATGCCCAGCATAAGCCGCGTCATCATGAAAAAGCGCGTGCGGCAGCGGCCAAAAAGAAGCGTTTCGTCGATGCCAAAATTGATTTGCACGGCCTGTCGGCAGACGAGGCTATTTTTCATCTCAATCGGTTCATCGATCGCGAACAGCGACGAGGTAGTCGAACGCTGTTGGTTGTGCACGGTATAGGTACCGGTGTCCTCAAGAAGGCCGTGTGGTCGACGGTTGATACCCATCCTTTGGTGCACGATTTCCAGATAGCGTCAGGAAAGTTGGGCGGGCAGGGAGCGATTGTGGTGCGCATTAATCGCCGCATTCTCGGCAAGAATTCGAGGAGATGCTGACCCTTGCTGTTGGCGCTTAGATTTGGTAGTCACAACTGCTATTTTTTAAACGGCGTCGAAAGAAGCGTGAGCTTCTCAATGCTGCGCGCCGAAAGAGTTATCTCGTCAATGAGCACCTTAAAAAATTCGATTTGCTATACGCTCTTGTTTTTGCTGCCAAAGAATTTTGTCTCCTGCATGCTTGGAAAACTCGTAAGCCTACCGTTGCCGCGAGGTTTGGCGCTTTTTGTCAACAAGTGGTTTGCGCGTGTTTTTAAAATTGACCTCGACGAAGCGGCGTTGCCGATCGAGAATTTTCCTAATCTTCAGCAATTCTTCATTCGTCGCCTGAAGCCAGGCACTCGGCCGATAGCCGACGGCGAACATCTCATGGTATCGCCCTGCGACGGCCACATGAGCGTGCACGGCACGATTGTCGAGGATCAACTCCTGCAAATCAAAGGCAAATACTACGGCCTGCTCAATTTGCTGCGCGATACTGACTGCACGGCACGATTTCGCGCAGGCCATTATGCGACGATTTATTTGTCGCCGCGCGACTATCATCGCTTTCATTGCCCTATTGACGGTGTGATAGTGCGGTCGTTTTATATTCCGGGGACCTTGTGGCCGGTGAATCGCTGGGCAGTCTCGTCGGTTGAGCAATTGTTTTGTCAGAATGAACGCGTGGTAACATTAATCGAAGAGCCTCACACCAAAAAGCTCATGGCGCACATTGCGGTGGGAGCGACCGTTGTAGGGAGAATGGCCCTCGCGTATACTGATTTTGATCAATACTTAAAAACGGGTGCAGCTATCCAGGAAATTGATCACGTGCCCATAATGGTTTCTCGAGGACAAGAACTAGGAAGATTCATGTTTGGTTCAACTATAGTTCTACTCATGGAGCCTGGTCTCATGACATCATTTACAAAAATGGCACCCACACACGTGAAAATGGGCGAGACTTTAGGTAATTTGCACCTTGGGTGCTCGTCTTCTTCGTTGAGCTAGAGAAGAATAAGCACGGAGAAAATTCATGGATCGACGCGTATGGTGAGAAAGACGGACGAGGAACGAGGCCGAAGAGCCCCGCTCACCCGTCCATGGTTGATTGCCCTCGTGTGCTTGGTTCTTGTAACGCTGTCATTAGAGTTTTTCTTTGATTTGCGGAAAGAGCCAGTATTACGTCGAGTGGTCTATATCCTCGACCTCGTCTTGGTGGCGAGCTATTTTCTGATTCTGATAAAAATAATTCTTGGTCGACGGGTGCGGCTCATCAAATTCATTCAGCAGCATAAGGCTGACGTTGCTTACTTGATGTTGATTGCATCCTTTATCGCATTGCCTCGCTTAGCGGCTGGCCTCGTGATCGTGCGATTTATTATCGCCCTTCTTATGAGGCTCTTGGAAAGTGATGTAGGCACGAGGCTATTCTCACTGCTCAAGTTGCGACCAAGTCAAACACTTGCGCTCAGTTTTATTGGTTTGATTGCGGTGGGTACGATCTTGCTCACGTTTCCAGCGGCCACTTCCGACGGGCAGGGCGCAACCTTCATTAATGCGCTCTTTACCATGACGTCGGCAAGTTGTGTGGCGGGTTTGAGCGTGCACGACATCGGTGCCGATTTCACCCGTTTTGGCCAAGCGGTCATCATGTTTGGTATGCAAGCGGGCGGCCTTGGTATCATGTTTTTGTCGGCTGCATTTGCTGTCATGGTTGGCGGGGCTATTGCTGGCACGCGTCAGCGGGGCTTGCGCGAAGCGCTCGATGTCTCGACGCCAGAAGGCCTAAAATCACTCATTCGCGCCGTCGCTGGCACGACGATGTTCATGGAATTTTTCGGTACCATCAGTCTTTTCATATTGACGCGTGAGGCCATTCCCGTCGCCTCAGATCGCTTGTGGTGGTCAGTATTCCACGCGATTTCGGCATTTAACAACGCGGGATTACCGTTGTCACCATTTTCGCTGACGGAATTTGTCGACGATAGCAAGATTTGCTTGATTTTTCTGATCATGATCTACGTGGGTGGTATCGGCTTCTTTGTAATTTCCGATCTTACCGACAAAGAAGTGTGGCGCGTGAAGCGTCCGCGCGCCGTGTGGGGGCGCCTGCAAATGCAGACCAAAGTGGTACTTACCACTAACCTCATATTAGATGTGCTTGGCACGTTGCTTTTTCTTTTCTTCGAATACGATGGCGCGCTGCGTGGGCTCGGGGTAGATACGAAAATCTTCGCATCATATTTCCATGCTATCAGCTTGCGTTCAGCGGGCTTTAATATGGTTCCACTCGGCGACATCGAGGGTGCGACGATCATTTTTTGTGTGGCCTTCATGTTCATTGGTGCATCACCTGGCTCAACGGGGGGCGGCATCAAGAACACCACCGCGGCCGTGAGCGTTATGGCGTTACGTGCCATGTTGCGTGGTCGTGAAGATGTGGAGCTGTTCGGGCGACGCATCGATTCATCGGTGATCAGCCGCAGTCTCAGTATCGTGCTCGTCGCTGTTATGATCGTGGCGGTGTTT
>CAZRSD010000065.1:1065-8548 GCA_964602645.1 uncultured Myxococcales bacterium | reverse complement strand
CATCTCTTCGGCGTCCGGAAAGACTGAAATGAGAGCTTTTTCACGTGGCTTTAGTTTGCTTGAAGTCATGGTTGCGCTCGCGCTTTTGTCTTTGTCATTTACATCGCTGATTTTAGTTCAGGCACGGGCAACGCGTCTCGCCAGTGAAGCGCGCAACATTTCGCTCGCGACTCAACTTGCGCGCTATCAATTGATGGAATGCAAAAACGAAGTGCAAAAGAAAATTTCCTCTGTCTCCGATTTTAATATCGAAGGCGATTTCGAAGACATGGGCTATACCAATTTCACATGGGAATGTCACGCTCCGAAATTTAACATGAAGCCACCATCGGCAAGTCAGGTCGATGAAAATATCAAAGGCGCGGCGCCTGATAAAGCAAAGCGTGACATGGGTGTAACTTCGACGGTATCGGCCCCGTTCATTTCCATGATAACTGATGCGCTCGGTGATTCTGTTCGCGAACTCGTCGTTATCATTCGCTGGACCGACAACAATATCGAAGATGAAATGCGTGTGGTCACCCACGTTATTGACCTTACGGCAATGTCAAATCTTTCACGCATGCTCGACCAAGGCGTGAAGACGTTCGAAGACAGCCTGCCCGGCAAAAAGGAAGAAAAGCCTGGTGAGCAGGGCAAGCCTCCAAGCGGCCCAGGCGGAGGACGACCGCCACCACCAGGTGGAGGTCGACGATGACGACAAAGAAACAAATGTGGCGAGGTTTTACGCTCATCGAAGTCATGGTGGCGACGGTGCTCATGGGGATGATGGGCGCATTGCTGATGGCGTCGATTAATTCGTCGCTCAAAGCCAAAGATACCGTCGAGGAAATTTCGGGTCGCTATCAAATGGTGCGCCAAGCACTTGCGCGCATGTCGCGCGAAATCTCGATGGCCTATCTGAGCAAGCATGTTGCCCTCGGCGAGCCCGCATTCATGACACAGTTTAAGGGCAAGCGCGATCGTCTCTTTTTCAGCGCCTTCGGCAATGTGGTGCATCAACGCGATGTGAAGCAAAGCGATCAACAAGTACTCGGTTTTTATCTCGCTACCGACAAACAAGGTCGGCAATCGCTTATGCGTCGTGTACATCCGAACCTCAATCTCGACGTAGAAAAGGGTGGTACTTCGCAAGTGCTCTGCCCTAATGTTACCAAGCTTGAGTTTGCGTATTACGATAATCGTTTTAAGAAGTGGGAAGAATCATGGCTTGCCGATCCGAGCTATTTTGCCCAAGGCACCGAAGAGCAAGATAAGGATGAACAAGCGAAAGCTACGGCGAACTTTGGAGATGCAACACCGAAGCCATGGCGTTTGCCTGCCTTCGTGAAGATAACTATGACCGTTGACATGCAAGAGGGCGATCAGATGACCTGGGTTACCGAGACGGAAATCCCTCTGCAAGAACCTCTCGATCTTAACTGATGCGGTAGCGAGATGAATGCGAACAACAACAATTTGTCTTCACGCCAAGGGCTACAGCGCCTTGGACATACGCTGCGGACGCGAAGGTTGCGTGGCGTCGCTATTTTGACGGTTATGGTGTCGCTTGCGCTCATGATGGCTATCGTTACCGAACTGAGTGTGCGCGAAACGGTTCGATACAAGTTAGCATTGAATGATCGAGATGCGCTCCAAGCCGAAGCGCTTGCGCAAAGTGGCGCCAGTTTTGCTCAGTTGATTTTAACGGTGCAGGAGCCGCTACAAAAATACATGACGTCGTTTGCGAAGACGGGCATGCAATTGCCGGCTTACACGATTTGGGATCTCATGCCGATAGACAGCGATTTGCTGAAAGGTATCACCGACGGATCCTTCATGCCGGATTTTGGTTTCGCAACCGGCAATAAATCGGGCAGTGAATCGGCATCAAGCGCGAAGGCGCCATCATCTTCAGACGACGCGAAAGAAGGTGACGACGGTAAGAAGAAAGCCTTGGTCTTGGAAAATAAAGCTAAAGATGTACCGCTATTTGGGCCTTATCAGTCTCCCGAAGGTGGTTATGGCGGTTTTGCAGGCAGATTTAGCGTCGAGATTAAAGATGAAGAAGGTAAGATATCGATTCGCAAATGGACAAAGCATCCATCGCCGAAACAAAAGACTATTGCCGATCAGATTTTTCGTGTGCTCGCCAAAAAGGACAACGAGTTTCTCTTTGACAATCGCACGGGCAATACCACCAATATCGGTCCTGGTCAGTTAGTCGGCAATATTTACGACTACATCTCCGACGATGAGCGCGCGGTCGACATCACGGCCACAAGGCAGCGCTGGGGGCTCGACAAGATCGGAGACAAGCGTTCGCAATATGTCAATTCACCAAACATCGTTCCCAAGCGTGCGCCGATGGATTCAATTGCAGAGCTGCGCTTAGTGCCCGGCATGACCGACGCCATTTATCAGGTACTCACCAAACATATTTCGATATGGGCCGAGAGCGATGCCGTAAACATCTTGTCCGCACATGACGACGTGCTTGCAACGGTATTTTATGCGTGCACGAAGTCACCGGAGACGAGCCAGTTCATGCGCCCTGGTTTTGAAGCTGAGCTTCTTGCCGACTGGAATCGCAAAAAGAGTAAAGGTGAGCAAGCGATCAGCGAAGAAGGAGTAGTCACGCATTTGGAAGAACACGGCGTTGATGTCGACAAAGAAGAATGCAAAAGAGAAGTTGGCACTCAGTCCAAAGTTTTTACGGTTAAGAGTACAGCCACCGTGGGCACAGTGACGAGAACCTTGCTGATGAGAGTGAGGTCGGCAGGTGGCATTACGACACTCTACCAATATCAGTATTTGTAGGTTCTACGGTTTGGTGATAAACACGGATGCGGATACGGATGCGGTTGAAAATCAAGTATGGTCGTCGAAATTGCCATCGCAGGATGGGTTTTTCGGCCTCGCGAGATAGGTTTGCTATAATCGGGTGACGCACTTTTAAGCGTATTATTGTTCGAGTAAATCGTACTTCGATTGGTGGAATAGGAGAAGGCATGGCAAGGCGTGTTATCGGATTAGATCTTGGCGCTTATAGCGTGAAGTTGGTGCGCCTTGAAGTAGGAAAGCAGACGCCTAAATTTGAAATTGTCACCGTCGTCGAAGAGGTTTTGCCACACGATCCTGAAGAAGGTGAACCAAAAGAATTGCATGAAAAGCAGCGTGACGCTGTGCGACGACTTTCTGAACAAGGCTTTCTTGAGTCAGAGGCCTATGCGATGGGGCTCGATGCCCACGAAGGGCAAATGCGCAATTTGCGTGTACCGCCCTTGGACAATCGCAAGATAGAGGCGGTCTTGCCCGGGCTTCTCGAGACTGAAGTACCGTTTGACGTCGATGGCATGATCGTTTCGTGGCATCGCATTGAAACGTCCGTGACGGAACCGGCGCCTGAAGCACCAGCTGATGGGGTCGACATTCGCATTGGCTTTGGCAAGAAACCGGCGATCGCACGGGTTTTGCACGCCGTGCAGCCTGTATCGATAGACCCACGCATTGTGCATCTTAGTTCAGCCGCACCTTATGAGCTCGTGCGCGAGCTCGGTTTTCAAAGTTTTGATCGCTCAAACGACGGTTTGGTTGACCCTGCCATCAATCCGCTCGCCGCTATTATTGATTTTGGCCATCGCGCGACCAATGTCTGTATCTTTGACAAGAACGGCATCAAGACGGCACGCTCGTTTTTGAAAGGTGGCCAAAATCTTAACGACGCGATCGCTGAGGCTTTGCACGTAACGCCGCAGGTTGCGGCAGAGCTTAAACATCGTAAGACCGATCTTCTGCTCGAGGGTGGTGATGACGAATCACGACGGGTCAGCACGCTCGCGACTGCGCATTTCGACGAGATTTTCAATGACATCATGCGTACGTTCTTGGTAGCTAAGACGAGCGGCATTGGTGAAATTGCAACGGTCGCTATCATTGGTGGTGCGGCGCAAACCACGAATTTCTTGCCCTACGTTGAAAACAAGTTTGCAGACTTGGGCATTCTCGTTGTGCAGCCGTCGAGCCTCTTGCCTGCCTCGGCTTCATCCCCTGCAACAGCGCTCGCGCTAGCGTATGCGCTTTCTGGCTTGCAAGTGCACGCGAAAGATAGCCGCTTCAATTTTAGAAAAGATGAGTTTGCCTGGCGTGGCGAACTTGATTTCATGCGCAGCAAATCGGTGCCCCTGATTTTGTGGGGACTCACCATCATCTGTTCCCTGATCATCCTGTGGTCGGCAAGTTCGCTTGTCCTTGAGAAGGAAAACCAATATCTCGAAGGGCGCCTAAAGACGGCATGTTCGCAGATACTTGGTCAAAAGAATGTTGCGCCCAAGAAATGTTTGACGATGATGAAGGAGCAAATCTCGTCGCAAATCGATTTCGGTATTCCCGAATTCACCGCAACCGATCTTTATGTAAAAACCGCGGAAGCACTGTCGAAGGAGCTCAACATCACCGTCAGTGAATTAGATGTGATGGAGAAGAAGTTTCGTATCAACGCCGAGACATCGAGCTTTGCCGATGTGGACAAGGTTGTAGCAAGCCTGAGTGCGATTCCATGCTTGGTAAAAATTGAACGAGGTCGGGCGCAACAGGTGGGCAATGTTGTGAAATTTAGTGTGAGTTCCGATATTGATTGTAACGTCGCCAAATCGGCGCTGACCACGCCGGTGGCTGAACCAGCGAAAGAAAAAGAGCCCGAGCCAAAAACCAAATCCAAGCCGAAAGCATAACCGAGGACGTATGGCACGAATTTTTGACAGAGTTAGTGAAACGACGATGCGCTGGTATGATGGCTTGAGCGATCGCGAGCGACGCTTGGTGACTATTTTCCTAGGCTGCGTCGTGGTGCTTGTTCTCTTTGGCGCGCTCTTTTTGTCTACGAGCAAGATCACGACGAAGCGCGCCGATCTTGTGCGCAACAAGCAGCTCTTCACGGAAGTGAGAGATTTGGAAGGCGAATACCTCAAGGCGAAAGAAAAGAATGAGCGCGCGTTGATGAGCGTGAAACGCAACAATGTTTCGCTCTTCACGTTTATTCAAGGTATCACGAGTCGCTTGGGTTTGTCGGTGAAGGATCTTAACGAGCAGACGAGGCCACTCGCAAAGACGGGCATGATCGAAGTTTCAGTGCGCGTCAACCTCACCAAATTGTCGATTGACAAGGTGACGGCGCTCCTCGAGGCCATTGCGACTTCAGAAGAAGGCGAACTCGTCAAAGTGACGCGGCTTAAAGTGAACAAGCGATTTGACGAGCCTGATCTCTTAGATTTGCAGATGACGGTTTCAACCTGGAAATCCGCGTAAGGAGTTTGGTTTTGGAAATTCTACGTAAACTCCGTTGGGTGCTCTACCCCCTAGTGTTTGGGGTGATGTTTCTATTCGCCGCGTACTGGACGTTTCCCCAAGGTGTCATCCGCGAAATGGCGGAGAGTTCGCTCACTGGTGTGGCCATGGGCATAGGCCCGCGCACGCGTGGCATCCCGCAAGTGTCGATGAAAGAGGTATCGCTGTGGCGCCTTTCCGGCGTGAATCTCGATGGCGTCAAGATTGAATGGCCCGGTAAAACGGCTGAACCACCCTTGGTGATGGAATTCGAAGCTGTTAAAGCGCGCATGGGAATTTTCTCGGCGTTGACCGGTTCGCGCAGCATTTCGTCGAGCGTAAAGTTTTACGACGGCGACCTCGATGCGAGCGTGAAGATGGGGCAAAAGACCGGCCTCTCCTACGTCTATGTGTCGGGCTCAAATATCAATCTTGGCAAGATGGTCTTTTTGGAAACCGCGTTCGGCGCGCCACTCAAAGGTCTCATCAATCTCGCGGTCGACATGAGCGCGAAGACTGACATGACGAAAGATGGGTCGGGCTTTATTCGCATCAATCTCGATAATCTGAGCTTTGGACCTGGCATCGTAAATCTGCCGGCTGGCGGCTTTGTGTCGTCGTTGACGGTGCCAGCAACGAGTCTCGGCAAGCTCGCCATCGACCTTGCGCTCGACAAAGGACAACTCGAATCAAAAGTGTTTACCTTGTCTGGGGGCGACGTCGAAGCGGATCTGAAACTGAGCGTGACCTTAGGCAAGGTGCCTGCACTCTCAAAGGTCGACGGCAACGGCTGGTTTAGTGTTAAGCGCGAATTCGTGAACAGCAATGAAACGCTCAAGATGCTCTTCGACCTCATTCCAGAATTGAGGGCAGCGCAGCAGGGCGATGGTAAAGTGGGCATCAGCATTCGCGGAACGCTTGCGCGCCCCATGCCGCGCATCGAGCGTTACATGGGTGAGAAAGCGCCGGCTAAGAAATTGCCGGTCGCTGAAAGATAGAATTGTGAAACAATAGTTAAGTTTGGTCGGACTCACGACGGCAAACAACGCTGTCGCTGCCAATCGGCAGAATGCAAAAAAGCTAGATTAAAGGGATGGAGCTAAATTTGAGCAAACGTTCACCATAGGCAAATAGCGCTCATAGAGCGTGTCTCAATTTGGTTGTAGATTCGCTCTTAACGAAATAACCATCATATGTTAGGCATCAGATAAATCATATTAGGTGCCCGTTATGTCGCAATCGCCAAATCTAAGCAGCGAGCAAACGCTTGCGGCCTATACATTCGACGCTCCCATCTGCATTCTTGCAGGTGCCGGCAGTGGCAAGACGCGCGTTATTACGCATCGCATCGCGCACCTCGTCAAAGTGCGCCACGCCCATGCCTACAACATTTTGGGCGTTACCTTTACCAACAAAGCCGCACGGGAAATGCGCGAGCGTGTTGAGCGCCTCCTGCCGCAAGCGGGGCGCGACGTTATTCTTGGTACCTTCCACGGCTTGTCTGCGAAATTTTTGCGTATGTATGGCGATTTGGTTGGCGTCGATCAGGACTTTCTCATCTACGACGAAGACGACGCGGAACGCCTCGTCAAAAAGATCATCAAAGAGCGTTTTGATGTGCCCAAGGACGAGCTTTCGCTGTTCATCAAACGCGTCATGCGTATGCGCGATGCAGCTGAAATGCCGGCTGAGTTGACATCGGCGCAAGAGCGTGTCGCGAATGTTTTCGATATCTATCAAGAGCGTCTCACGAAGATGGGTGCGCTCGATTTTGCCGGTCTCCTCAAAAAATTCCTCGCGCTTCTCGAGCATGAAGAAGGCGCGCGCGTTATGTGTCAGCGTGTGCGGCATCTGGTGGTCGACGAGTATCAGGACATCAACGCTATTCAAGCGCGCATCGTGCATATCCTTGCCGAGCAGGCTGAAAGTGTTGCTATCGTTGGCGATGACGATCAGTCGATCTACGGCTGGCGCGGTGCGTCAGCGCAATTTATGCAGGCGTTTCTCGATACCTTTAAGCATGCGCGCCTGTTTCGCTTGGAAGACAACTATCGCTCAACGACGCCAATCTTGGAATGCGCCAACGCCATCATTGGCAATAACACCGAGCGGCTTGGCAAAAATCTCAAGTCCATTGTCGGTGCCGGCCCACTCATTCGATTGAGTCGCCATTATCGCG
>CAZRSD010000065.1:0-1055 GCA_964602645.1 uncultured Myxococcales bacterium | reverse complement strand
ACATTCAAGAGGCGGGCTATGTCGTTGAGCATGCCATGCGCCTCTTTGAGCAATACGGCTCGCAATTTCAAATCGCGGTGCTCATGCGGACCAACGCGCAATCGCGCCCGCTTGAAGAAGCCCTGCACAAAGCGCGCATGCCCTATCGCATGGTTGGCGGCATGCGCTTTTATGATCGCAAAGAGATTAAGGACATCTTGGCGGCACTGCGCGCCATCTTGTATCAACATAGCGACGTTGATTTCATGCGCATGTTAAATGCGCTGCCGCTCGGCATTGGTAAAAAAACCCAAGATGCGCTGTCGGAATACGGTGGCACGCGAGGCTTGAGTTTCTTTGAAACCATGCGGGACGATGAGCATCAGCGACAAGCACTTGGCAACACACGTTCAAAGAAGAAGATTGACGAGCTTTTACACCTCATCGAAGAGATGCGTTGCGAGATGATCACCTATCTGCCCGATGGCGAGGTCAAGATCTTGCGGGCTGATGAGGCGCTTATCTATGTCATCGATCGCTTCGGTTTTGCTTCGCGCCTCGAACATAAAAACGATGAAGATGCTGAAATGCGCCTCGAAAACATTGAGCAACTCGTGCAGGCGGCGGTTTCGTTCGTCGAGGAGGCGGAGATTTATGGCGAAGCGGCCGATGCTCAGTCGTTTTTGGAAAACGTGGCGCTCATCTCTAAAGACGAAGCTGTGGAAAGCGCCAATGAATCAGCCATGGGCACGCTCACACTGATGACGCTACATGCCGCGAAAGGCCTCGAGTTTGACGGCGTATTTTTGGTTGGCCTTGAAGAAGGCGTTTTGCCGCACTCGCGTTCGTTGCAGGGTTCAGATGAAGAGCGTCGTAAAAAGGCCATCGAAGAAGAGCGACGGCTGTTATACGTGGGCATCACGCGCGCAAAGCTTGGTTTATTTTTGAGTTTTTGCCAAGAACGCTTTTTGCATGGCACCACATCGCCCTCGTCGCCATCGCGCTTTTTGCGCGAAGTACCCAAGGCAACCATCGTTGAAAATGACCGGTGGATCCTCGATCAAATTGGTTATGCC
>CAZRSD010000064.1:4187-8655 GCA_964602645.1 uncultured Myxococcales bacterium | reverse complement strand
CTCATCAAAGCGCTTGCGTTGGAATTTGCTGAGTGTCAAAAGTACATCAAATGGGGCCACGGAGTCACGCTTGGATATTTCGCGCAAGATGTTGCGACGAAGATCAAGAACGCTGATATTTCCGTGCTCGATTGGTTTTGGCAGTTTTGCGCTGACCGGCCGCAGAGCTACGTGCAAGGCATGCTCGGACGAGTTTTGTTCACCGGCGACGACGTGAAGAAGAGCACTAAAGATCTGAGCGGCGGTGAGTTGAGCAGACTTTATCTCGCCTATCTCATGTTCTTAAAGCCAAATGTGCTATTGCTCGACGAGCCCACGAACCATCTCGATCTCGAATCGATCGAAAGCCTCACGCAGGCGTTACGAGATTTTGAAGGTACGGTAATTTTGGTATCACACGATCGGAGTTTTATCGATCAGATTGCTGAGCGCATCGTGGAAATTGAACTGAGCGGCATCACCGATTTTCTTGGCAGCTACAGCGAGTTTGTTGCGAGCCAAAATCGCGATTATCTCGACGTGGTTAAGAAAAATCTCCCCGGCAAAGACAACGCCAAATCAAGCACCGCGAAAGAAAATTACGAAGAGCAAAAGCGTCGTCGTGCTTTGGTGCAAAAGCTGCGGCGAGATCTTGAACGCGTTATGCTCGCGGTTGAAGAAACTGAGAGCAACATAGCGCGCATTGATCACCAATTTGCTGATGAGAAGTTTTTCACGAACGTGGATTTTTCCGAAGTTGCTGATCTCGAGCGCGAGAAGAATTCACTCAATGAAAAGCTCGATGGTCTTTTGAAAGAGTGGGAGCAAACCGAGCAGATGCTCTCGACGATAACATTGCCCGAAGATGCGACTAGATAGATAGCGATCTTCGACACTCACCATCTTTCTTCCATTGTGGTTTTTCGACGCTGGCGCTTCAACGTGTTCTTTCAAGGCAGCGTTGCGGGTCAAGGTTATTGTGAAGTCGTTTTTTAGCGTAACAACGGCTCGGTTAAAATGTTAATGACGATCGGTGATGACTGTTTGAGAATTTCTATTATTGTTTGAGGTAGTTCATTTTTCAGTAGCTTGTTAAGGGAGCAGAGTATGGTGATGAACGCATTAGATTTGATGAAAACTACCGCCAAAGACTTCGCGCAAAAAGAGCATGGGCATTTTATCGGAGGCGAATGGTGCAGTGCAAAGGGCAACAAGACGTTTGAGGTCTTTGATCCGTCGAGCGGCAAGTCTTTTACCAAGGTGAGCCTTGCAGAAAGGGCTGAAGTTGACGCTGCTGTTTCCGCGGCGCGTGCAGCCTTTCAATCGCGTGAATGGTCGCACATGCTACCCGCGGATCGCGGCAAAATACTTTGGCGCATCGCCGATCTCATTGAAGAACACGCAGACATTTTTGCTGAGCTCGAATCACTCGACAACGGCAAGCCAAAAACCGTCGCGCGTATCGCTGACGTGTCGCTTGCTGCTGAGCAGTTTCGCTATTATGCCGGGTGGCCCGGAAAAATTCTCGGCAACACGATACCGCTGTCCGTGCCCTTCATGAAAAATACGCTCTTTCATTCATTCACGGAGCGCGAACCGGTTGGCGTCATTGCGCAGATCATTCCGTGGAATTTTCCTTTGCTCATGTCGGCATGGAAACTTGCACCCGCACTAGCCGCTGGATGTACTGTGGTGCTGAAACCCGCAGAACAAACACCGCTTACAGCGACATTCTTGGCTTCGATCATCAAGAAGGCCGGCGTACCTAATGGCGTTGTCAATGTGGTTAATGGCGATGGCAGCACGGGTGCGTTGTTGTCGGCTCACTGTGGCGTCGATAAAGTCGCTTTCACTGGTTCTACCGAAGTCGGCAAATTAATTTTGGGTGCGGCACAAGGAAATCTCAAGAAGGTTTCGCTCGAGCTCGGCGGTAAATCACCGAATATCATTTTCGACGACGCTGACGTTGATCAAGCGATAGCTGGTGCGGCCGGTGCGATTTTCTTCAACCACGGCCAATGCTGTTGCGCAGGGTCTCGTTTGTTTGTTGCGGAACAAATCTTTGATCGCGTCGTCGACGGTATCAGAGCTTATGCACAAAAAATTACGCTCGGCGTTGGCATGGATAGCGCAACGCAAATGGGTCCGCTTGTTTCTCAAGAGCAATATGATCGCGTGACGAGCTACATCAAAGCGGGCCTCTCCGACGGTGCGCAGGCCGTGTGTGGCGGTAAGGGTCGCGGTGAAAGTGGCTATTTTGTTGAGCCGACGCTGCTTGTGAATACTAAGAATGACATGTCGGTGATACAAGAAGAGATCTT
The DNA here is from genome assembly GCA_964602645.1 of uncultured Myxococcales bacterium. Classification (GTDB taxonomy): domain Bacteria; phylum Myxococcota; class UBA727; order UBA727; family JABDBI01. The sequence continues at coordinate 6,355 of CAZRSD010000064.1, read as the reverse complement.
TGGTCCCGTCGTGTGTGCCATGCCGTTTAAGTCTGAAGAAGAAGTGGTGGAAGCAGCGAACGATTCCATCTATGGCCTCGCCGCTGGCGTGTGGACCAAAGACGTCAACAAAGCTCACCGCGTCGCGAAGAAGCTTCGCGCAGGAACGGTATGGGTCAACTGCTACAATGTCTTCGATGCAGCATTGCCTTTTGGCGGCTTTAAACAATCAGGCTGGGGACGCGAGATGGGTCACGAGGCGCTTGAGCTGTATACCGAGACAAAATCGGTATGCGTTGATTTGGGAAAGCGGCAGTAGTGGATATGCGCTTGTTCCGACATTTTTGGCAAATGGTACGAAGAGGTGAAGATGACGCTCACGATAGACAAAGTAGATTTAGACTGCTCGAGCAAACCAAACTGCGTGTCGACGATGGCAACATCATCGTGTCGGTTTTCTGAACCGATTCGCTACAGTATTCCGATAGAGCGCGCCAAAGAAGTGATCATGACGGAGTTACGATCGCGGCCCTTGACGCAAATTATAGCCGAGTCTGATCGCGCGATTCATGCGACGTTTACGACGCAAATCCTTCGCTTTGTCGACGATGTGGAATTTGTTTTTGATGACGACGCAAAGCTCATTCACTTTCGTTCAAAATCTCGCGTTGGCTATTATGATTTTGGCACCAATCGTCGACGCATGGACGAGTTTAAGAAGAAGGTAGCGCCGCTAATTGTGGATTCTGATTTCTGATCCTGAAAATAGCCCATAGGCCAAGTTTTCGTATTTTCGAAAATCAGTCCAGGGGCTGTCACTTTTCGGCGACTATGAACATTTGATAGTTAGGCAAGGACACTTCATTGCCCGAAATCTTCTGCAAACTTGCTGCATGACAATTATCGGCGAAATAACGAATCTCATCCCGTCCGCGCTGATGAGATTGCTCAACGTTAATTTGCAAATCAGATGCGTGCAGTGAAAAGGTGAGGCATAATGGCCAGGCCAACATGAAAATTAAAATTGCCATAAATGATTCCGTTTAATCCAATGAATCAATTGATAGCGCCGTCATATTCGCTTTGGCGTGCACGGTTCGATTTTGTTAGCGGCACACTGTGCCTGGTGGTTTGCTCGACGGTATTGTCACGGAGGTTAGGTGTGCATTCAATTGTATATAGCCAAACGGTGCCAGTTTCATTGCAACGCTGCTGGGATTTTTTTTCATCGCCACGAAACTTGAGTTTGCTCACGCCCGCTTATCTCGGATTCACAGAAAATGGTGATGACCATCCAATGTATGAAGGACAAATTATTATTCATACGCTCAGACCTATCTGGGGAATTCGCATAAAATGGGTTACGGAAATTACGCACGCGAAACCGCTTGAGTATTTTGTCGACGAGCAACGAATAGGTCCCTATAGATTTTGGCACCACGAGCATCGATTTCGACAACTGTCGGGCGGCGGCATAGAGATCCTTGATAAGATCCATTACATGCTTCCCTATGGCATGCTTGGCAAAGCGATGAATCAAATCAAGATCAAGGGTGATTTAGACGCAATCTTTGCCTATCGCCAAACCAAAATCGCTGAGATTTTTGGCGGACCTCATTGAGGTTGACTCTAATGGCAGCGCGATAAGGGAGGGTTAATGGTTCTCTTGATGGGCGGCATCTCGGAGGCCCGCATTGATGATGTTTTTTCAAACAGCTTATGCGATGGGGCGAATATTTACCCATCTTGACCGAGCGACTCTCTAAGGGGGATGATGATCTCATTTTTGCGTCGGAAACCGATAGTCCAAGGCGGATCATAACCAGCAAAAACCGGGCCATTAGAAGGAACATAAGTTTTTTGTTGGTTCAGCCATCCCTGAAGTTCTAAAGCGCGTTTCTTTTCCTTTACCAAGTTCGAGCGGCCTGAAAAAGTAAGCACGGCGGCACGATGCTTTTTGATGGTCTTAAAGGTGATGCTCACATCATCGGGCGTCGGGAGTTCCTCGAGGCTATATTTTTTGGGCATAATAAGGCTCATGCATAACGCATTTTCGAGCGAGCTTTGCATAAGCACGGGCGCTGTCATAGCGATGCTTTCGCTTTGGGGCTCCTTGATAACCGGCGCCGTCATAGGCAAAACCTGCCGCTTCTTGTTGGCTCCGAAAATATAGTCTGCAAGCTTCATGA
>CAZRSD010000064.1:0-4177 GCA_964602645.1 uncultured Myxococcales bacterium | reverse complement strand
CGGTTTTTACCGAAGATTTATCATTCCCTTTCACCACTACCTGAGCACAAATATATCCGTCATATTCACGAATCTCATACGGGCCATCTTTGAGAAGAACAAAATATGACGGATTTTCCTCTCGGCGTATCCCTAAAAATCCCTCGATAATTTCTCTCAAAGAAATGGGAATCGAAATTTTGGATTGGTCTTTTGACACCATCTGATTTCCTCGGCAGTTACTTATGCGAGAACAAAACGTAGGACAGATTTGGTAGTGCGTCAAAATTGTTGAGATCTAAATTTCGATGCCCAATTCATATCTCTTGATGAAGAGTCCGAGCACGATATCATGCATGGTTTATGATTTTGAAAAACAAATAGTGTTGCGCGCCAAGCGTTTCAGTCTTGTTCTTAGGGTCAAGTGCTTTCGCTCGACTTTTGGGAGTTCTTTTTTCCGATGGAAAGGTTTCTCGACGATATATGCCTGTCATATCCTCCCCAACCATCAGTGAAGTAGTGCTCAATAGCAAACAATAGGAAATGGTTTAACGAATTTGTGGTACTACCACAAATTTCCTGGTTAGAAAAAATCTTTTACACTCTCTTTACTATTTGAATTATTGGGCTACAAGAAAGAAACTGTTTAAATATCAACATAATAGGTTCATTATAAATTTTAAGAGTCTTGTATGTGCATTGCTTTTTTCTGTTCTATCTACCCATGTACTCTGCATGGAATTAGTCACCTTGAGAGAGCATGCAAATGGCATGAGTCTCGACGAAGCGCTTCGCATTGTGGTATCGCACAGAAATATTGTCGATCTCCCAGCGCAAGCGAAAAATATTCGAAAGTATGTGGATTATAAACTCGGTGGCAAACCGCAGCAGTTTAATCGAAACAACGTAATCGACGATTTTTCACGAACTGCAGCGGTCATTTCGTTTGCGCTCGATGACTTTGTTGTGGAGCATGCCAAACTTCGTACTCCTAAGGAGACGATGCGAGCAATGCTTGAGTCGCAGCCAATCTTTCACGCTTGGGTTTCGATAAGTAATGTTGCACGCGAAGTCTTTGCCAAAATCAAACTCGAACCCTCGTATGAACTTCCGCATCTACAAGGGTTTCGCCAATCCTCGCGTACATTAGTTCTGCTCGAGCGTAACGGGACTGATTATCTTTTTAGCATCGACAACAATTCTTTTACGACGACACATTTCCATTTGTACGCGGATGACCTTTCGCAAATAACGCTAGTATCTCAAAGTGGGACTGTGCTTGCAGACTTCGGTTGGAGCATAAAAAATAATCGCGGTTTTGCTGGGTTTAGTTTTTACGTAGGAAGCTATGGAGCTAATCCTTATTCGATAACCCGATATGCCTCATATCATACGGATAGCGCAAAGTTCGCTCATTTTGCAAACGTCATTGATCTCTTTGAGGCACGCCATAACAATGATGCCGCGTTTTTGAGCATGTTTGAAAACGATGCTGAGCGCATGGGTTTTCTTTCCGAAGCAAGAGCATTCTTTAAGGACACCTTTCCGGCCTTGGCGTTTAATACTGGTGATGGCGACGAAGAAAACTCCTTAGACACCGTAGTAGGTGAGACAAAACCAAAAGAAATTAATGAACTTGCATGCATTGATGATGAATTTGAAGTTGAGCTTGAGGCGCTTCTGCTTCAAGAAGAAAACCGCATCCGTGAGTTGCGCGCGAAAAAGAAACAACAAGGTTCAAAGAGTGCTCGAGGCCGTTCTGGTCGTGGACGCGAAACAGTCGTGCAACAAGATTCCAGAAAGATGGAGCGTGAAATCGAAGAAGCTCGCGAAAATGTTCGTAGCAAGGTCGAAAAAGGACGCATGAAGTTTCGCAAAATTAAAAGCCTTATCAACGAGACTATTACTTCAAAACGCGTGGCGTGTCGGCAACAAGGTTCGCACATTGTTTTAGAAGCGGAAGGTCATAATTCGATTACCGTCGTAAAACTTCACGGGCGCCGTAAAACGCTTTCACTTAACGAAGTCAAAGATTTGATCGACCACGTTGCTACAATGAACTCGATAAAATAGTTTTTTCGTATGAAGTAAAAAGCTCGACCGCGTAAAGCTTTTTTAGTGCGCCCGGCAGGGCGCGCTCACTTAGCGGTGCAAGTCCGCTATCTGTACGAAAAGCATGGACGTAGATGCGGCGGGCATAAGCGTGAAGGAGAGTGCGCATTACCCGGGGAGATCTGACGATTTGCCTTAGTGCTACCGACGTCGTGAGGCGTTGGGATGAATCGTCAGAAATCAGCAGCGGGCATACTAGGTTTGTCGACCAAACCGAAGGCCCAAACGTGAAGTACTGCAAGGAGAGTTTTTTTTTCGATTCAATGGCGTCATCAACTGGGAACGAGGTTCTATAGACGGTTCGTTTTCCCCCGGGCAATGGTGGTGGCGACGACGTAGCCCACGATTACAAAGGCAGATGCCTCTCGCCGAGAGTACAACGGCTGCTAACAAGAGCGAACGGGATGAAGTACGTTCTGCTTGGTGGCGCTCAAATAAACACCAAAAAGGGGAGACCGAAATCATATCCCCGAGTCGTACAATTTGATAAGGTTATGACGCCCAGATTCTTAGAAAAGAGATTCGCCGTAAGGGAGTAAAGCCAATACTTCCTCGTCGAGAATGGAAAAATCGTAAATACAGCCCTGGAAGAACTCCTCCCAAATTAATCAATGGATTCAAAATCTAGCGTAGCTCCTCATGGCTGCAACGAAAATTTCGCCAGCTTTGCATTAAATGGGAACGGCGAAGATGCTATTGGAAGGGCATGTCGGAACTTGCTATCGCATGGATGTGGCTCGAGAAGCTAATCAAGCTTCAGGTGATTTAGGGATTTTCGGATAGGTTCATCAGGCTGAAAATAACCACCAGAAAAATAATTTGTCAGTCTTGATTAATTTGCTTATCTCATAGATAAATTTTTAAAAATACGAGGACAAAAATGAAATTTTTAGCGATTTTCTCTTTTTCAGTTCTATTTCAAGTTTTCGCAGTAGCTTCTCATGAGACCGGAGAATCTGCAGAACAATTTTTTGTATCTTTGCCCGAATGTTCTTTATGCAGACCGGAGTCTGTAAAAAACATCTATTTTACTCCAAGCCCTGGACCAAAAATTGCGCCGATTCTAATTTGTGACCCGTATATAAAATCTAAGGGACAATATATTAGTGGTAGTAAATGGCTTCGAGAGCATCTCGAAAAACATAGAGAATCGTTCGCTCTAATAAAGGCAGAATTTATTTCTCAGCAAGATAATTTTTTTGAAATAAAAATAATTGATATTGTTCTACCCCAAACTTTACCTGAAATAGAAGAGGCTAAAAAATATGTACTTGAAAAATTTAAAGAGCTTTATGATAACTCATTGACAGGTAAGCCCCTGGTTTGACCAGGGAGACTATCAAGGCTTGGCCCTTGGATTCAGTTTGTCGTCGAACATGCAATTGCCTCCTCTGTGGCTTGGCGGTCATAGAGGAGGCAATATGTCCAATTACGAGAGTCTTAATCATTCAGAATTGGGTGAATACCGGTGTTCTTCAAACAATCATTCAGGGCCTCGTCAGGGACCTTGAGCGTCGAGGAAAAATAGACCTGACCGAGACCTATATCGATGCAACATATGTCGATGCTCAAAAGGGGGCGCAGCGTCGGTAAAACTAAACGTGGCAATGGGACCAAGATCATGGCAATCGCAAATAATCGGTCTCTTCCTATCTCCCTTGGCATTGAGGGTGCTTCACGACATGAGAGTCAGCTTGCTGAAAGAGCGATTCGGTCCTGCTATACAGCTAACCTTCCTCAGAGAGTTGTGGGTGATAAAGCATACGATTCTGATCCACTTGATGAACGGCTTAGGTGTCGAGACGGAGTCGAGCTCATTGCTCCCCATAAGTGCAATAGGAAGCGTAAAACAACTCAAGATGGACGACCTTTACGACGATATAAACGACGATGGAAGATCGAACGATTTTTTGCCTGGCTCTTTGCTTTTAGACGCGTCAAAGTCAGGCATGATTACAAGGACACTAACTTTTTAGGGTTTGTGGTACTTGCAAGCGTTATCATTATTCTCAGAAACTTATGAGACCGCTTCTAGTTCATCCTCGAAGGTACGTAAGGCGGCAACGCAACATTTGAAGCTGTCACT